>CAIJKT010000083.1 GCA_903821255.1 uncultured Lentisphaeria bacterium
TGTTGAATGACGGATCTTTAATTTTATATTGGGCGACCCTGCCCTGTTCATCCGTAACAGCAATATGAACGACTTCGCCGCGCCAGCCTTCAGTTATTGCGACTACCCCGGATTCCGGTTCGGCGACGCCGACGGCGGTTTTGATTCCGCCATCCGGAAGATTCTCAATCTGTTCAAAAATAAAACGGAGCGATTCATCAATTTCCAAAGCCCGCAGACGGGACCGCGCAAAGACATCGCCGGTGGACAAGGTTATCTGCGAAACCGGGAAATAGCGGTAAGCGCCGTATGGATAATTGATGCGCGTATCCAGTTCAATTCCGCAGGAACGCGCCGCCAGTCCGACCATGCCGATTTTTAAAGCCGAATCCTGGGAAACAACGCCGGTCTTTTCAAAACGCACCAGTGCGCCGGTCGAAGAAAACAGGAAATCGTTGATGACCTTTACGTCGCTCCTTACGGTGTTCAACTTTTTTATTATATGATTTATATTTTCACGGTCAAAATCAAAGCGCACCCCGCCGTAAACAAACAAGCCGCGCCCGAATCTGGACCCGGACAAGTCCGCCAGGCTGTTGATGACCAGCGTCCGCAGTCTGCCGTAGGAAGACGCGGCAAGCGCCAGCCCGATGTCATTCGAAACGCCGCCAAGCCCGGCCAGATGCATGGCAATCCGTTCAAGTTCTTCGGCAATGGAACGGATGACCTGAGCGCGCAGGCTGATTTGCGTATTGGACAGGCTTTCGATGACATTGCAGTGCGCATAAGTGTGTCCGATCACGGTATCCCCGGCGATCGATTCGGCCAGCATGATTCTCCGGCCGGGCCCGGCTTCCTGGAACAGCGCTTCAACGCCGCGATGCTGATAACCTAAATTTATTTCAAGATTGTAAACCAGCTCCCCGTGACACTGAAATCTGAAATGCCCGGGTTCAATCACGCCGGCGTGAATCGGCCCGACAGCCACTTCATGGACTTCATCCCCTTCGAGTTTATAAAATTGATACGGCTTGCCGCCCGCAATCACATTCTGCTTTCTCACCGGGCGCAGCCACGGATGATTGAGCGGGGTATAACCGTAATTCTCCGAGAGTTCGCATTCAAAATAATTAGTCTGCGGAAATGACGCGGCCAGACTGTCGAATTCCAGTTTATCCGCGGGAAATTCGCCGCCGGCAATGCAGAGTTCGGAGGAACCGGAATTGGCCAGCACCGCAATGATTTTGCCGGGATTGCGCTTGTCGGGCGGGAAGAGTCCGATCATTCTGAAGCCGCCGGCTAAATGCTTCGCAACAGTCTTCAGGAAATCATTTTTATCTGAAAAAATAATTTCATCCAGCCGGAAACATTGATTATTCTGTATTTGTAATGAACTCATAATATAATCCCGAAATCTTTTGAAATGCTTAAAATGTGTTCCCGCAGAACATCCGGCGATACAACCGCGATAACGATCACGGCGATCAGCAGCACAATTGACGCGAAATGAGTAATGTCGAAACGCTCCGGTTCTTTCAAGATCACTTCATGCTCGCTTTTCCGGTACAGCATCTGAAACAGCGCACGGCCCATATTAATGAAAATGAACAGCATGAAGAACATGGTGACGACCAGTATCCAGGGTTTGCCGGAGAAGAGCATGCCCTCGAAAATCATCAGTTCGCTGAAAAAGATACCGAACGGCGGAATGGCGGAGATGGCGAAAAACGCCAGCAGAAACAGCCAGCCGGTCCAGGGCATCAAATTTATCACCGAGCTGACGCCGGCGATTTCCCTGGTTTTAAATTCGCGATGCACGTTGCCCGCGATAAAAAAGAGAACTACTTTACAGATCGAATTATAAACAATGTGATACATCGCGCCGACAAACGCCAGCCCGCCGATGCCGATGGCTAAAGTGATTATGCCCAGATGCTCAACGCTGGAATATGCCAGCAGCCGCTTATAATTTTTCACTTTAAACATGAAAACGAAGGCGACGAAAAGCGAAAACAGGCCGCCGATGATCAGGATCGTCCGCGCAAAGCCGTGGACTGACGACGGGGTGACGATTTGAAAAATCCGCATCACCCCGAGCAGCGCCGTTATGCGCAGCGAACCGGCCATCAGCGCGGCGACCGGACTGGGAGAATTGCTGGTCGCGTCGACATCGGCGGAATGCATCGGCGCAATGCCTATCTTCGTGCTCATCCCGACAAAGATAAAAATAAAACTCGCCTTCAGCCAGATCGGATTCAGCAGCGCCGAATTTTTCGCGAACTCGTCAAAAAACAGTTGCCGTCCTTCCAGCACGGTTCCGTTGGACGAAAGCATGAGAAACAGAATGCCGATAAAGGCGAAGGCGATACCGAGCGAAACCAGAAACAGGTATTTCCACATCGCCTCCAGCGCCTCTTCATTGCGGTAGTAGTAAATCAGGGGGGCCACGCTCAGCGTGGTGGCTTCCGAGGCCACCCAGTACATGCCGAAGTTATTGCTGAGAATCGCGGCGGTATTGGCAAACAGATAAAAGTTGAGCAGCAGGAAATAATATCTTCTCCCGGATACCGAATGAGAGATCGCCGTTCTCCTCAAATAGGCAAAGGAGACCAGCACCACCCAGAAATAAACATTCGACAGCACCAGCAGGATCAACTGGCTGAGCGAATCCGCGCTGAACAGAATAAATTCGCCCGGGCGGTACCAGCCCATGAACAAGCTGAACGAAAATGCCAGATGAAGCACGCTTACCGCCAGCGAAAGATAATACTGCGCACGGATGCTTTTGACCAGATAACATGCCGCCGCCGAGATTAAGGGAAGTAAAATAGCGAGTAATAACATCAGTCTTTCAGCCTCCTCAGCGCGGTTGCTTCAAAGCCGGAGAGGGTCGAACTGATTTTGTTCAGCGCGATCCCCATCAGGAAAACCACTACGAAAATATCCAGCAGCGAACCCAGTTCAATCATCATCGGCAGCTTGGACGCGATAGTGGAGCCGAACAGGAAGATGCCGTTTTCCAAAACTAGAAATCCGGCGACATGAATTATCAGTTTCTTCCGGAATATGATGATAAACATCCCGACCGCCACCGCCGAAAAACCGCTGGCAAACGGAATGGTTTCTATTCCCGTGCTCTTGGACAGAATATTGGAAGCGACAAATATCACGGTCATGGTAAAAATCACCAGCAGCAGAAA
>CAIJKT010000084.1 GCA_903821255.1 uncultured Lentisphaeria bacterium
GAGGTTGCCGACATAGAGATTCATTTTTCTTCTTCCTGTACGCCATGATTTTTAATATAGAACCGAAAACTTTCCATGGCCAGAAACATATTTCGATATTACTCTTTAACTCCGGCAGGTAACTCTCCGGTGAGTCAGCCTGAACCAAGGCTGACAAAAAAATTATAACTGATCAGGCTGATTCCCGTCCAGGAAATTTTTACAACCCGTCTCAGATTTAACAACTGCAAACATTAAATTATAATGCTATAACTATAAGAATAGCAACTGAAACCATAAATACAAGCCGTTATTATGAGTAGCAGGAGAGGTAATTTGCCTAAAATTAAACATTAGCCTCAAATAAATGGTGCGCCATGCGGTTTTTTGCGCCTTTTTTTTTGAGTGTTTGTACATTAAGCCGGTTAAGCCGTTGAATAAATAACAGCTTAAACCGGTGTTTTAAGGTTATTTATACTCTGCAGTTGAATTTTCAACCGCGCAGAGTATAACTGAATTTATGCCTTCATGAACGTGGCAATGAATAATTGACTTCGGCAGTATTCTGTATATAGTAAGCAGCAGTTTCCGGTCATGCATAGGAAAATATGTTTAAAATGATTTATTGGCCTGAAAAAATTGATTTAAAGACCTTTTATATAGCAAAAATATGATTAATTATGCACAAAAATATAAAAAAGATGGGGTCAGACCCATCTCAACTAGACCCATCTCAACTAACTTCAAATACAGTTATACTGCTGGTGGCGCACGGGGCGACTACCGAAACGGCGTGGCGCTCATACCGCAATATTGAGCGGGTGGTGAAGGATGCGTTTCCTTTGCTGCCGGTGCGCTGGGCGTTTACTGCGCCGGATACGGTCAGTCAGGTTATTCATACAATCCAGGCTGAAGGTTTTTCCGCTATTGCGGTGCAGCCGTTGTTTGTTGCCGCCGGACGTGAGTATAATTCCGTGCTGAGCAGTGTTGAGAACAATAAGCACATGAAAATCAGCGTCGGGCGTCCGCTGCTGGATTCCGTTGATGACCTGGACTGCTTTATCGAAGCCTTAATAAACGTGTTGCCGCTGGAAAGAACTACGGATGAAGCTATAGTTTTGATGGGACATAATAATGCAGACGGCTGTAGCGACCGGATATTTAATGCTTTGGCAGGTGTACTTAAACAGCGGGACCGCTTGATTTTTACGGCGACGCTTAAAGGCGCTCCGGACTTCGATTCCGTCAGGCGGGATCTCAGGTCGTGCGGGGTGAAAAAAGCATATTTGATGCCGCTGATGATTGCCGCCGGCAATCATGCGTTAAAGGATTTAGCCGGAGACGGCGAGGCGTCGTGGCGGGTTCGCTTGGAACGCGACGGCATTGAATGTGTGCCGGTGTTGAAGGGGCTGGGCGAATATGATAGTTTCGCGTCGATTTTCTGTGATATACTCTGCGCGGTTGAAAATTCAACTATAGATGAATAGGATTGTGGATTGGATTTTTTCGATCCGACTGACAGGCGATATGAATATCGCCGGAAGGAGAAAC
>CAIJKT010000085.1 GCA_903821255.1 uncultured Lentisphaeria bacterium
AATGCATATTTATTAATATGGATTATTTAATCAAAATTGCTCATATAAAAATGTTTTAACCGGAGGCTCCATGTATTTGAACAAACACATTGCCGGAATAAAGCGCAGTTTCAATACCGCGCCGCAAATTGCTTCAGTCGGATGGCTCCGTCATAAAACCAACCGGATCAAAAGGGTTTTCAACTCATATAATTTTTCATTAATTCTCAACGGATGCGGCAATTATCGCTATCAGGGCAAATTGTACGAAGTGAACGCCCCCTGCGTACTGACCCAGTGGCCCGGCGAAATGATGGATTACGGTCCGGAAACAGCGTGGGAGGAATTCTACATGATCTATCCGGAATCCGCCGGTGCCGCACTCCGGGAAAGAAAACTGTTCAAAGACGGCATGTTCATGTGGAACATCAGCGAAACCCGGCATATACCGGAAGCGGTGGAAACGGCCAAACTGCTGATGATGCAGCCGGACCATCCCGGCAATGCCGACCGCATCGACCACCTTTGTGAATGGATGGTGCTGGAAAGCCTGATTGAAAGAACCGGATTGCACGCCGGCAAATACGAACAGCAGATCCATGAGACTGCAATGCGGGTCACGCTGCATCCGGAACAGTATTACGATTTTGATGCGATTGCGGACGAAATGAACATTTCGCCAGCCACTTTCCGCCGCTACTGGCTGATGTATGTTCAACTGCCTCCGGGGGAATATCTGATTGACCGCAGAATCCGAAAAGCAAGGCGTCTGCTCACGGAAACAACGATCAGCATCGGCGAAGTCGCCGTTCAATCCGGGTTCAATGACCAGTTGTATTTTTCCCGCCGCTTCCGCCTGGAAACCGGCCTGACGGCCTCCGCCTACCGCCAGGCCAACAGCGCTCTGATCTTTAATTCACTGAAAACCGGTCCACGGCAGCGGCTTCCGGCAAAATCATAGTTATTCCGGGGAATGATGCCGGCCGGTTAATTTGCATTCGACAATTTTCATAAATTAGCATTTCGGGATCAGTGATAAAATTTGACTGGACATGCTTGCCGGTGTATTCATAAATAACGGAGTCGCCTTGTCAGACAGCGCGACTCGCTTTTTGAAGTTTCCCCGGTTCGACGGGTATTGAACTGTAAAAATAGAAATTTAAAATTATGAAAATCGATTTAAATGGTCAATGGCTGCTTAGCGGGAAATTAGAACAGGGCACTGCCAAAGTAATGAATATATCTGCAACGGTGCCGGGGAATATTGAAAAAGATTTGTTCGCTAACGGCATTATTGCAGACCCTTATATTAAAATGAATGCTAAAGCACTCAGGGAATATGAATTTTTCGAGTGGGAGTATTCGCGCACTTTCGAATATGACGGAGAGAATCGTGAAGTTGAGCTGTTTTTTGAAGGCTTGGACTGCTATGCGACAGTCTATTTGAACGGCATGGATATCGGAAGCTGTCAAAACGCCCTTATCACGCAAAAATTCGAGGTGACAAATGCGCTGAAAAAAGGTGTTAACCAGTTGTCCGTAAAAATTCACAGCGCCAACAATATGTTCCGCAATTATGAACTGGATGCGATCTCATTCAGCGCATACCCGTTTAATTATGAATCATTAAGGGTCCGCAAGCCGGCCCACGCCTGGGGCTGGGATATTGCGCCGCGCATGGCGCTTGGCGGCATCTTCAGGCCGGTTTATTTGCAGGAAACGCCGCCGGTACATTTCAGGGAAACATCGCTGCATCTGGTGCAGCTTAAAGCCAATGCGGCAGCGATGATGTTTAATTATCATTTTGTTACGGATCAGCCGGTCATTAAAGATCTGGCGGTTAAAGTTTCCGGCATCTGCGGCAACTCCGGATTCAGTGCGCAAATGCCGGCATGGTCAACTGCCGGTGTTATAAAATTCGATATACCCGGCCCGGAGTTATGGTGGCCGCGCGGTTACGGCAAAGCCAATTTGTACGATGTCACCGTGGAACTTCTGCAAAGCGGAACGGCAGTCGCAGAACATAAATTCACTACCGGCATCCGGAAAATAACGTTGAAGGCGAACGAGGTATGGACCGAAGGGGAACAACCTGATTTCCAGTTTTACGTCAATTCCATGCCGATTAATATTCACGGCTGCAACCATGTGCCGGCCGATGCTTTGCACGCCAACGATGTTGAGCGGCTGCCCCGGATTATCGGGCTGGCGGCGGATTTAAATTGCAATATGCTGAGATTGTGGGGCGGCGGAATCTATGAATCGCCAGTCTTTTATGATTTATGCGATCAGAATGGCATCCTGATCTGGCATGATTTCATGATGGGCTGTGCGGTTTATCCGCAGGATGATGAATTTTTAAGCGTCATAAAGGAAGAGGCGACCCAGATTGTCAAGCGCTTGCGGCATCATCCCTCGATTGCGCTGTGGGCCGGGGATAATGAGTGCGACTGCGTGCCATTCTGGTCTTTAAGTTTTGACCCGAATCGCAACCGGATAACCCGCGAAATATTGCCGCAGGTGATTCTGCGCCATGATCCGACGCGGGAATTCTTGCCGAGTTCGCCGTGGTATTCGCCTGAAGCGGTGGCCAAAGGCAAAAAAATTGACGAAAGGTTTGACCCGACGTTTCTGGCGCCGGAACAACACTTATGGGGGCCCCGCGATTACTTTAAAAGTGACTTTTACCGCAATACCAGAGCCTCATTCACCAGTGAGATCGGCTACCATGGCTGCCCTGGCGTCAGTTCGATAAAAAAGTTTATTTCCGGCGATAAAATCTGGCCGTACAGCAATAATGACGAATGGGATTTTCACGCCAGCAATCCATTTCACGGCGATAATGACGGCTTGAATTACCGGACTTATTTAATGGCCGATCAGATTAAAGAGATGTTCGGCGGAATTCCTGATAATCTTGAAGATTATGCCCTGGCAAGTCAGATCTGCCAGGCGGAGGCTAAAAAGTTTTTCATTGAACTGGTACGTTCAAAACCGAAAATGTCGGGTCTGCTGTGGTGGAACCTGATCGACTGCTGGCCTCAGTTCTCTGACGCGGTGGTGGATTATTACTATTGCAAAAAACTTGCTTACCATTATATCAGAAGAGTGCAGCAGGATGTGGTCGTAATGGTTGGCGATGCTGAAAGCTGGCATCAGAACGTGATTGTTGCAAACAGTTCCGCACAGGCGCTGACCGGCCATTACAAAGTCCGGGACAGCGGCAGTAATGAAATTTTCAGTGAAAAAGATTTTACCGTCGGGTGCAACGGGAAAATTACGGCAGACAGAGTAAAAGTCTGCACCACCGCAAAACGTTTATTGCTGATATCCTGGCAGTTGAGCAATGGTAAAACCGGGGTCAATCATGCGGTTTGCGGCAATCCGCAGTTTGATCTGGAGGTATTCCGCAAGGACTGGCTGCCAAAAATAGCCGGGCTCGACAATGCTTTCAGCGCTGAAAATACAGGGAAATAAAAAGCTGGATGGCTACCCCGCAAGGATTTGAACCTCGACTAAATGGACCAAAACCACTTGTGCTACCAT
>CAIJKT010000086.1 GCA_903821255.1 uncultured Lentisphaeria bacterium
CGCATATTTCTTTACAAGCCCTGTCAGCCTTTGATGTACAGCAGGCGAATTTCGCCGGGCGGAACATCCACAGTTAACATTTTTTCAGCTTTTAACATTTTCCCGCTGCGCAGATCTTTGATTTGAGAAACCTTGTCCAGCGGCAATTCGATGGAGGTGGCGGTGTTTTTCACTTTCAGGTAGTTGCCGATTAATAACAACATCTCATTGCCTTTTTTCATTCCCGAATAGGTGAATTCCTGATTGGAGCCGGCCGGCTCCAATACTTCGCCGTCCATAATCAGGTCTTCATAGGGGGCGATTTCCGCCAGGGCTCTGGCATGATAATAAAAATCCAGCGGCGTATCGAAATCATTGTAACAGAAATAAGTAATCCCGCAGGCCCCGTTAAGCAATGCTTCCAGTATCATCGGTTCCATCTTCGAAGATTCGAACTCCCCGTAAGTTCCGGCGGACAGCCATGGAAGAATTGCGTTCTTTTTCATGAGCTGATAATTTTTACGGATGGAGTCATGAACATTCTGAGCGCGCCCGGCAACATACAAACTCGGCTGCGCCTGTTTGACATATTGCGGATAAATCTGGTTGAAATCGACCACCAGCAGATGCACCGGAACTGCCGCGTGATGATTGTACGAAGCCACCAGCGGCATTTTCGCGCCGGCGCTGCCTTTCTCCACGGCCTGGTACAAATCTTTCAATGCTTCCGAGCCTTTCTCTTTCAGGAATACATCCATCGGTTTCCCTGATGCTTTGCAGGCTTCCCGGCAGGTGGCGCATTTGGCGGCATTGAGGGCTCCGTTATACCAGCACTCAATGTCCCAGAAGACGTAATCCGGTCTGGATTGCCGGACATTTTCAGCAACCCGCGCCATCTCGCCGTCATAAAACTTGCCGCGATATGAAGGGCATAGATCGGAGTTCTTTTCACCGGCAATCTGGGAGAACAACTCCTCGCCGGGCTTGTGTCCTTTGGCCATAATGTGGAACGGCGACTCGTTCATCACTATCGCAAAACCTCTGCCGCGGGCGTCGTCCAGAAATTTGCGGCACTCCGCGGCGTCTTTCGGGTTCCAGTTCCGCGGAAAACTCGAAACGGCATTGAAGCCAAGTTTACCCCAACTGTCAAAAAAGTCCGGCCAGTCGAGAGCCGCGTTTTCCGTCATCCAGGCCAGACTGATCTGCAGCCGTTTAAGCGGCTTGATTTCCGGAATTGCAATTAACTCCACGGGCACGCTTTGTCTTAATGTCGGTTCTCCGTCACAAAGCACATAGAACACCGCCTCGGCTCCGGCCGGCGGCGGCTTGACCGCCTTAAAAAAGAACATCGGGGTCTGCGCCATATTCTTCACGCTGACCAGCGGCAGCGTGAGCCTGGTATAATTCATGCCATTGGCAGTGATTTCTTCCTGTTTTACCGGTTTGGGAGATTCCAGTACGATCCCGGCGGGCAGCTCCATGACTAGCTGCGCCGGTTTGCCGGCGGCGGCTTTGTCGCGCATATCTTTTATCATCA
>CAIJKT010000087.1 GCA_903821255.1 uncultured Lentisphaeria bacterium
CATTGAATTCCTGGCATGTGAGATGGCGATGAACGTCATGGGCATCAAACAGGAGGAACTGGTGGACGGCGTGGTAACTACCGGTGTGGCAAACTTCGCCGCCTTATCCGCCCGCAGCAGCACCACCCTTTTTATCTGATTCAGTTTAAATAACGGATTAATTTTATGCGATCCCGCCGGCTCTTGCCGTGAATTACGTTTGTATTTTATATTGACCATATTATTTTAGAATATACGGGAAATTATGTAAAAAAAGTTAACGGTGACTGTTGTTTTCATGAAAGAGCTGGTGCTGAAAGTGAACAATCAAACCGGGATCGTGGCTATCGGTAAATTCCGATTTAATACCGGACGATGCCGTGATTTTTATACCGGTTTGTCACTACTGGTGATTATTCCGTGCATTATGGTGTTTCAGAACCGGCTGACGGACGGCGTTGATTCGACGCTACCGGATATTCCGGCGGTTCGCGACTACTGCCACCGCCAGAAGTTAGCCCGGCTGGCTGAAGCATGTCAGTACAATGTACCGGATGCAATGCTGATATTGAGCCAGTACTACCAGCGGCATAACGAAGCGGCTGCCGGTTACAACTGGTTATATTTCGCGGCGGAAAATACTAAATCTCCGGTTGCTATGTGGCAACTGTCGGAATGGTTCAGCAATGCGGGAGACCAGCAGTCGGCAAAATTGTGGTATTCAAAGGCAGTCCAGCTTGACCGCAGGTTGAGTTCTAAAGAGTTTCAACTGCAACTTCGAACAATGATTGACCGGCAGGAACAGCGTTTGTATGAAAAATAAATCTGTTCCAGGATATATTCTGCTTATGCTGGTTTTAATATGTCTGCCGCTAGTTTCCATGTATTGGCGGTCTGGCGGAATGCTTCACCCTGAAAGCACCGCCTTTATTTTAAATTATCTGGCGGACCGCCCGTTATTGAACAAAATATTCGACCCGCTTTATAATGATTGGGGTTTTTATCAGGCGCGGGAACTGAGTTATCTGGTTGATTGGCTGGATGTTCAGTTCATCGCAATATGTGCAAAGTGGAAGCTTGGACACTTCTATTCCCTTTCTTTTACAATCATTACTTTGCTCATTGTTGCTGTTCAGCAATACTTCGGGAATAAATTATTCCGTAATTTGACCAGAACTGAGCTATGGGCAATATCTTTGCTTATGCTTTCCACGCCGCTGTTCCTGCTGAACAACAGTTTTTATCGATCATCCAAACCCCTGTGTGCTGTTCTGATAACGGTGATGTGCTACCTTACGTTGCAGCTTTACTATTTTGCGATAAGTGGAAAACGCGGGAAAAGCGATTTTACAATCGGCGCTGTTATCGCTGCCGAGTTGTTGCTGGTATTTGCAGACCGCCAGGGAATTTTTATGGCGGCGGTTTTTACCATGGCTCTGGCTTTATTACTATTATCAGGCGCCCTGTTTTCTGTATCATCAAAAGAAAACAGCCATATTCAACGCTGCTTGGCGGTCGGTTCGGGTGCTGTTGTTCTGGCTGGAGCGCTTTATAACCGCATGATTTGCCCGGCGGCAATATCTGCCTTGAATCATTACCATCCGGATTTCAGTTTTCAGCAATTGCCGCCGGTTACCTGGAATTCCTCGATTAGTGGAATTGCTTTCTGTTTGGAGAGTCTGGGGTTGTTGATTGGCTGGAGCAGCGTTACCGGCGGATTGGTTACGATTGGAGTAATTTTATTGCTGCTGATTCCGTATTCGGATGGACACCCTTTTTCATGGAACCGGCGTCGATGCCGGCAGCAAGTTTATTTTACCGCATTTTTTGTGCTGCTGCTGCTTGCCGCTTGCGTTATGTTTATTCTGATGGTGACAAGACATCCTTTAATGTCATTACTGCCGGAGATAGTTCTGGGAGGGTATGCGATGCCGGTCATGGTGATGGTCGTTTTCTTTTTCATGCTGGGACTCAATGGGTGGCAAGGTTCCAGGCGCAGATTGCCGCATTGGCTGGTGATATCAGTGCTGCTCGGAATCGGCTGCCTCAATCTGTCGATGATTCCACGCCATATGGCGGTTGAGCAGCAAGGACAATTAAGGCGGCAATTCATAGTAAGCCCGCAAATTCTCCATCATATCAATGCAACTGTTGATGACCGCAATTATGAGCTGCTGACTCCATCTGAAATCACGCTCATTCGCCGCCTGCGCAATTCTGATTAGGCCTGACATCTCAGAAATTGCCGCAAATCAGACATTTCATTGCACTCTGAAGAAATCCGGGTTAAACGCTTGAATCTTGAATAGAATCGAATTACTGTATCCGGATATAGAGGCGTTTTTAAACGTCTCATTCCGCAGGGAATGAGTACGGAATAGAGAAGGAGCATAATGAAATTTTTGACTGGTTTGGCGTGCGGCGTTCTGGGTATGGCGATGGCGTCTGCGCTGGATATAACTACACAGGACGGAACTGTCTATCGCAGTGTGAAGCTGAAGATGGCCGGTGATGAAGAGGTTAAGGTCTGTCACTCCGAAGGCGAGAATGTTATCAAACTTGATGTTATCAGGCCGTTCGATTTAAAAACCGCTGACGGCAGAATCATTCAAGGCGCTTTGTTAAATGGAATCAGAAAAAGTTCTATTGTCATTGAGCAGGACGGCGCGGTGCGCAGCCTGCGGTCGGAGCAGCTATCCCCGGAAATCTGCGGCGTATTCGGATTCAGCAGCGGCAAGCCGGAAACAAAAAAGACCCCGGACATCGCAACTGATAAATCATTGAATTTGGCGAAGAGTGGTTCAGAATCTGCATCTGCGGAAAAATCCGTCAAACCGGTTCCTCCCGCTAACCAGATGTCCGCGGCCGGAAAAATATTCCTTGAGAAACTTAAAAAGGCTCCAGTGTCATCCGCGGCACCGGAATACGGCATCACTTCAGCGAATATCCACAAGAGTATTGTATTTATCCGCGGCGGCGGCGGTTCGGGGAGCGGCTTTATCTGCAATCTGCGCGGCATTCCGGTTATCATCACCAATGCGCATGTGTATGCGGCATTGCCGAACCCGGCCATTATGGACAGCGACCGCCGTGAATACCAGGTAAAATCGGCGCTGGCATGCAAAACCCGCGACCTGGTCATTCTTGAGATTGATCTGCCGGCCGGCGTTATTCCGCTGGAACTTGATCCCCAGGTCACAAATCTGGCGCTGAATTCCGGATTGGCTGCCTATGGCGACAGTCTCGGCGACGGTGTGGTTACAGATTTGAAGGGCATCTTGCAGGGGATTGGCCCGGGCGTGATTGAGATCAGCGCAGGCATAGTCCCCGGCAATAGCGGCGGACCGGTTGTCGGAGAAAAACTGCGAGTGATCGGGGTTTCAACTTTCTTGAAGCGCACGTCGCTTTCGCAGAATATTTTTGACGGCACCCGGTTCGGCAACAAGGATGCGAAAAAAGATGCGAAAGAGGAAGGCGTCCGCCGTTTTGCCACCCGTGTGGATAATATGGACTTGAACGATTTTGAAATTATCGACCCGGAACTGAAACAAAAGGATCTGGACGCCTGCCATGCGCTGCAGGAGGCAAATAATTCGCTGATACAAAATATCCGCGGTTATAAAAACAGTTTCGAGGCGCTGATGTTTTTCATGAAAACTTACGTC
>CAIJKT010000088.1 GCA_903821255.1 uncultured Lentisphaeria bacterium
CGTCGCACAGACCACTATGAGCGGAATCAGCAGCGGCACTGATATGAAGACCTGGCTTGGCTTGCAGCCGGCGGAGTCATTATACTATCCGTGCGTGCCCGGGTACGAGAATGTCGGCAGAATTGTTCATGCCGGCCCGGAAGCGAAATGTTTTGCGGTCGGCGACCGGGTGATGATCAACGAATGCCGCTACTTCGGCAATCTCTGCGCAGCCTGGGGCGGCAGCTCTGAATACGTTGTAAAAGATTCGTATACCGCGCCCTCGCCATTTGATTATATGGTAAAGATTCCGGACAATGTTTCGGATCGTGACGCCGTGCTGGCGTATCTGCCGTGCGTGGCGTTGAAAGGCATAAAGCGGTTGAATCTTAAAGATGGCGAAACTGTAGCGGTGATCGGCGCCGGGATGGTTGGAATCAGCGCCCTGCAAATCCTTAAAATTATAAAGCCGGGACTCAAAACAGTGTGCATTGAACGCTGCGAATTCAGGCGCGGGATTGCCAGGAAATACGCAGACCATGTACTGAGTCCGGAAAATGCCGAAAAAGAATTAGCGGCGATAACCGGCGGTAAAAAAGCGGATAAACTGATTGAATGTTCTGGCAATACTGAGATGGTCGGCCATTTGCACCGTTATATCAAAGATGGCGGCTGGAGCCGTGACGACGAACCGGCGCATATCCATTTGCAGGGTGATTATCCCGGAAGGATCGTCATGGATGCATATAACCACTGGTTCACTAAAAATTGCACCATCACGATGACCTGCGCGCTGGGCCCCGACTGCAAAGAGCAGATTATGCAATGGATGAGCGAAGGCAAATTCGACACTTCCGGTTTTCCGGTGGAAGTATGGCCGGTGCGGAAATGCGCTGAAGCCTACGAGTACAAGGAGAAGCAGGGCGACAATGTATTCAAAGTAATCTTTGACTGGGAAAAAAAATAATTCAGAGAGGCGAACATGAATATCGGACTGGCTGCATGGGGGTTCCGGGAGACACATCTGCAAAAACAACTCGCAATAACCAGGTCTCTGGAGCTGGATTTACTGGAATTAAGCATTGCCGGACATCGTAATGATGTCCTGCAGCTTGATGCTTCGGCAAATAAAATAGCCGAAGTCCGCAAGCTCTTTAAATGCTACGGGGTTAAATTGAGCTGCGCTTCAGCCGGCAATGACTTCACCCTGCCGGAAAAAGCCGACAATCTGAAGCAGTTGGAGTCGGTGAAACGGGTCATTGACATTGCCGCCGAAGCCGGGGCGGACCGCCTGCGGATTTTTGCCGGATTTTCGCCGCTGGCGGATGTCTCCGGCGAACGTTGGAAAGTTATGATTGACTGTCTGCGCCAAACTGCGGAGCATGCAGCGGCGAAAGGCATCATGCCGGCCATTGAAACACACGGCGGAGTAACTGTCACGGAGTCCGGCGTAAAACATTTTTACAGCACTTCATCACATCCGGAGGCACTCTCGAGAATGATGTCGGAACTGCCCGCATCAATGAAAATAACTTTTGATCCGGCCAATCTTTATGCCGTCGGGATAAAACATCCGGAAGAATTCTACCTCCAATTCAAAGACCGCATCGTCTATGTCCATCTCAAAGATTTTGTTCCGGCAGCAGATTCGGACAGCCTCAGTCCGGCCGCCTGCGGCGAAAGCGCAATGGACTGGCGGGCGCTGCTGGAGGCGATGGCAGATTACGACGGCCCGGCCTTGATCGAATATGAAAATGTCGGAGATGTTGAAGACGGCTGCCGTAGATCGCTGCAATTTTTACATACATTAGGTATTTAACTTAAAAAAAAATTAAATCCGCAGGAGGAAAAATGTCAAAACCGAAAATTGTTTTCATGCCGCATGCCAATATTCAATATTCACAACTCAAGCCGGAAAAACGGCAGTGGGTTATGAAGAATTCCTACGAAAAACTGTTCGACGTGGTAATTGGCGGAGACTACCGGATCGCCTTTGAGGCTTCCGGACGGACCATTGAACTGATGGCTGAGCAGGCACCGGAAGTGCTGGCAAAACTGAAGATGCTGGTGAAGGAAGGCAAAATCGAGCCGGTTTCCTCGCCGTACATTCATTTCATGCTCAGTAATATTTCGCCGGAAATCTGCCTGGATTCTTTGCGGCATGCGCTGGATATCTGGGAAAAATACATCGGGGTGCGGCCTTCAGTCGGCTGGAACCCGGAGTGCGGCTGGGCTTCATACGTGCCGGAAGTGTATAAAGCGGCCGGTTTCGATTCGCTGGTCATGGACGCGGATTCGCTGCTGTTGTCGTTTGAAGAAATCCGCAAAGCGACAGGACTGACCTATGACGTGCAGGGACACAGCAACAAAAATCATCTGTTCAAAATTGAGCAATATATCAAGGATAAACCGGAGTTTCTGAAATTTATCACTAATCCGTCCAGAGCGGCTAACGGCCTGAACATGATTTTCCGTTCCGACTGCATGGCTAATCCGATGCTGTGGTTCCTGATGGGCGCCACCGAGGGGATGCGGAACGAGCCGGTGAACGTTGATGAACTGCGCACTATACTGGAGAACTGGAAACAGCGCATTGCCGTCAGCGGCAGTTTTATCATGCCGTATGCCGAGGATGCCGAATATATCGGCACTTCAGCGTATTTCTATGTAAAGCAGTTCAATCAGGCCAGATTCTTCGAACATGAACCGGAGAGTGTCACCAGATTCAAGCAACTGCTGGATATGGCTGCCGGATGCGGCTATGAGTTCAGCACGCCCTCGGAAGTCATCGCAGCTTCGGCAGACGTGTTTACCAATGACTATATCGACTGCATTGAAAACGGCGCGGCATGGCATGGCGGCACCGCCAAAGCCTGGACCAATACCGAATATTCCAGAATAATGGACCCTGTCTGTTTTTCCATTTTTACCGGCATAAAAGACGTGGCCGCCAGGCTGAAGCAGAAACTGGGATCGCTGGACGGCGATCTGGACGCGGCGTTTAAAGCAGTGACCAGCGCTTATGTCTCCGACTCCCGCTGGCCCCCTGCCCCGACTTCGCCGGGCAGATTCAATGTCCGGGAATCACTTGATGACATGTATGCCGCCAATGAAGCAATCCGCCGGGCGATGCTGCGGAACGGCATCGCCAGTCAGCGTGCATTGTATTCACCGGAACTGATGGACAGCCAGATCCGGGCAATCGAAGCAAAACTCATGTCGTTTAATTATTTCGGAGAATAGTAATATGTTACTGCCGGAGAAAAAACTGGAAATGGTCCACCTGCAACTGACGCGGAAATGCAATTTGCGCTGCTATTTCTGCGGACAATGGGGACGCAAAGGATTTTTCTCCGGCAGCGACGATGCCGACATGCGTTTTGAAGAATGGTGCAGCGTCATTGACCGGTTGATCGAGTACAGCAAAATATCCGGGATTTCGCCGGAGATCACACTCTGGGGCGGCGAACCGCTGGTGTACCCGGAATTTAAAGCTATTGTCGAATA
>CAIJKT010000089.1 GCA_903821255.1 uncultured Lentisphaeria bacterium
CCACTTTTTTAATGATACGGCGACCACCGAGATCTACACAGGCGAAGACACTCTTTCCCTACACGACGCTCTTCCGATCTAAAGAAGCAGCCAGAAGTCAATATTTAAGGATTGCAATCCGCAAAAAAGGTTATATTTTAGGATTTAAAGCAATAAATATGCGGAATTAACGAATATGATTATCAAGCGGGAACCCGAAAAGCAAACCGCATATCCCGAAGTCTTTCAGTTCCGCTTATCCTGAAGCGAAGCCCGGCTTGATAACTCCGGACAACTATGATGAGTTGCTGCTGCCCTGACTTGAACTATCGAGGATTATGATTTTATTTTTATCACGGAACACGCGGAAAAACACGGAAGGAAGCACCTGGACTACTTCGGGGCAAAGTCTGCGCTGGGCATATTCTCGCACGGAGACACTAAGGCACGAAGAGAAGGATAATCCCGGGGAGATAAAACTTGCCATTGCCTTTTCCTCTAAAAACAATGGCAGGTTTTACTTTTCTTTGCGCCTTTGTGAGAGATAATGGAAGGAAGCACCTGAATTCAGGGTCATTCCGGTATTCCGCGGTTACAACAGCAATTTTTAGCGCCCCGGTTGATTCATGATTTTTACGGGGTAAATTAGGAAGCATTGACAGAAACGATGCGGCTGAGGGAATTGCCGGTATAGGTACAGAAATCAGATTGGAGTTTAATGATGGAAATTCGTTTTATATTGCTGTTATTTATGACCGCGGCTTCGATGATTTTACAAACTTCGTGCGTGTCTCCAAAATCTGAAGCCGACTATTTAAAAAGCGGAAACGCATATTTACTTCTAAAACAATACGACAAGGCCATTCAAGACTATTCTAAGTCCATTGAGTTGAAGCCGGACGCAAAAGTATATTATAATCGCGGCGATGCATATTTTAAACTTGAGCAATATGACAAAGCTATTCAAGACTACGCCAAAGCGATTGATTTGAAAGCCGATTACGCGGAAGTATATAATGACCGTGGCTGCGCTTATTATAACCTGAAGCAATACACTAAAGCCATTCAGGACTATACCAAGGCGATTGATTTAAACGCCGATTACGCGGAAGTATATTATAATCGCGGCAATGCACATTTTTTGCTGAAACAATATGACAAAGCAATCATGGACTATTCTAAAGCTATCGAATTGAACCCGGATGATGCAAAGGCGTATTATAATCGCGGCAACGCATATTATGCCCTGAAACAATATGACAAAGCCATTCATGATTATCCCAAAGTTATCGAATTAAAACCGGATGATGCGGACGCATATTATGGCCGCGCCGCTACATATGCAGAACTAAAACAGTACGACAAGGCTGTTCAGGATTTTTCCAAGGCGATTGAATTAAAATCTGATTATGCGAATGCGTATTGTGCTCGCGGAATCGCATATTCTGAACTGAAGCTGTATGACAAAGCCAGCCTGGACTTTTCTAAAGCAACCGAGCTGAAGCCGGATGACGGCGAAATATATTCAAGCATTTTAGAAACAAGCATTATTGCCGCCAAACCGGAACAGTTCAAGCAATGGCTTAAGCGATTAGAGGCGGCGATTCCGGATGGCAAATTATCCAAAGGGGACTTGATCATCAAGCTTTATCTGGTCTGCCTGAATAAATGTGTGCTGAATGAGCCGCGGACGGAGATTGAACAACGGCTGGACGCATTGCTCAAGGAAAAGATTGAATTGAACTGGTCTTTTGATTTGACCGATGAATGGCTGAGTGACCCGAAAAACGGGTTGACGCCGGAGCAGGTCAAATACATTCGCGATTTAACCGAAAATGTCAAAGCGACGCAGAAGAATTTGAAATGAATGGATGAAAATGGAGTAAATCCGGTTATTTAACAGGGATGTACAGGATGCACAGGATTTACAGTTCCTTAAATTCTAATTCCGCTGCGGGTGAAGTCCATTCAAATAAATCGCGGGGATATATTTTTTCATAGCACTCGCATTGTTTAATGTAGAGATATATATTTCTACAGTCGCAAGATGATGTATTTGCGGAAAAATAACCTGAAAAGATTATCCATGTCAGTAAAAATAGCAATTATAACAGATTTGCATTTCAGCAACAACCCGGTGGAGGATTGTCCGCTGCGCAAGGGGGAACTGGCTGACGTGCTGCTGCTGCGGGCGGTTCACCGGCTGAACCGCTGGATTCAGCCGGACGTCACCTTCATCGGCGGCGACCTGATTAACGACCCCGGTTCGCCCGACGCGGAAGATCTGCTTTTCTTTCTCAAATCGTCGCTGGAGCTGCTGGAATCTGAAACTGTCATCATCCCCGGCAATCACGATCTGCCGCCGGAAGTTTTTTACAGGACATTCGACCGGCCCGCAGATATGATTGAAGTAAAAGGGGTGAGGTTTCTGCCTTTCCTCGATCCGGAGGAACCCGGCTACAATGCCAGGCGCGAGCAGCGCGATCTGGACCGGATGCGCGCGGCCAGGGCCGGATTTGACGGCCAGATCGTGTCACTCCAGCATGTGCCGCTGTTTCCGCCGGAAGCGGACTGTTCGCCGTTCAACTACACCAATGCGCCGGAAATCGTCAAAGTGATGGATGAATGCGGAATCGCGCTGTCGCTGTCGGGACATTTTCATGATGGTTTTGCGCCGCTGAAATGGCGGAACAGCACCTTTATCACTGCGCCGGCGCTCTGCGAAGCGCCGTTCCGGTTCTGCGTGGTTGAACTGGAAAGCGACGGGAGCGTTAAAGTGGAAACGCATCAACTGAGTCTGCCGGCCAATACGCATCTAACCGATTTTCATGTTCACACCCGGCTGGCTTACTGCAATGAAAATATGAAAATGCCCAAAGCGCTTCAGCTCGGTCAGAGTTTCGGGCTGGGCGCAATGGGATTCGCGGAGCATTCGTCGCATCTTTATTTCAGCCGCGACGCCTACGATGCGAAAAAGTTCTACTGGGACGGCATAAACTCGCCATTGATCTGCGACAATACCGAAGACTATTTTTCGCTGTATAAAATGTATGCCAATGATTTCAGTTATCTCGGCATGGAAATAGATGTTGACCGCGGCGGGGTTCCGGTGATTAATCCGGAGCTTTATCCGCGGCTTGATTTCAGGATCGGTTCGGTGCATTATATGAAGTCGATCCTTGACGCGGCGAAGCGTGAAAATGAATTCATGTATCTCTGCAATTCGATGATCAAATCCGGCATTGACATTCTCGCGCACCCGTTCCGCATTTTCCGGCGAAGCGGCATGGAGGCTCCGCCTCACCTGTTCGCGCCGCTGGCGGCGCTGCTGAAGGAGAATGGCGTTGCCGCGGAAATAAATTTTCATACGAATGAACCGCCGCTGGAATTTGCAAGGCAGTGCCTGGAGAGCGGCGTGACGCTGGCTTTCGGCAGCGACGCGCACAATCTTTACGAGGTGGGCGAATTTTATCCGCATCTCAAGCTGCTTGAAGCCGCCGGCTTCAACGGTTCGTTTGAAGACATATTATTAACGCCGGGGCCGAGAGCCGCGGCGCAATGAAACAGATTACTTAACTCAGGGTGAGGAAGATATGAAACGGAATATGAAACGAGGCTGGCTGAACCTTTTAATGCTCGTATCGGTATTTGCCGGCCACACGCTTGCCGGGCAGACTGAAACGTCAACGGCGGACACAAGCGCGCCGGCCAGGCAGGAGAAGTCCATCGACATCAACGACGAAGGCTATAATTCCGTGACGCTGATGATGACGGTAATCGAGCTTCTGCGCAAATATTATGTGGACAAGGATAAAGTGAAATACGAGAAACTGGTGTCCGGCGCACTGAAGGGAATACTCAGCGAACTGGACCCCTTCTGCGTTTATGAATCGCCGGCCGTGCACCGTCAGACCGAACAGAAATTCAGCGGCAAGCTGGTGGGCGTGGGAATCGTTGTCATGAAAGCCCAGGACGGCAGCATCAGGGTCGTGGCCCCTTCCGGCGATGATTCCCCCGGCTTCAAGGCCGGAATCCAGCCGGATGACCTGATCACCCAGATCGACGGCAAGAAGACCGCGACGATGAGCATTGAAGAATGCGTGACCATGATGCAGGGGCAGCCGGGAACGAAAATCACTTTGACCATATTCCGGAAATCCACCGGCAAAATCCTGACGTTTGTGTTTAACCGGAGTGAAATCCGGACCAGCCCGGTGCCGTTCAACGGCGTGAAAGTGCTTAACGGCGATATCGGCTACATCCGGCTGTCGCTGTTTTCCGCTGAAACCGGTCCGGCCATGGACAAGGCGCTGGAAGTACTGGAAAAGCAGAAGATCAAAGGGATAATCCTCGATCTGCGGTATAATCCGGGCGGTCTGCTCGGCGCGGCGGTTGATGTCTGCAGCAGATTCATCAAGGAGGGCGAACTGGTCATCTACACGGAAGGCCGGGAGAAAAGCGACCGCGTGAATATAAATGCCCTGAAATGCCGCAAGGATCTGGATATCCCGATTGTCATTCTGGTCAATAATTACAGCGCCAGCGGTTCCGAAATCGTCGCTGGCTGCCTGAAAGATCATAAGCGGGCCGTGCTGGTCGGCACTAAAACCTACGGCAAGGGTTCAGTCCAGCGCATTCAGCCGCTGCCGAACGGCGGAGCCATCCGGTTTACCATCGCCCATTATTACACCCCCAGCGCCAGACTTATTGACGGCAAGGGAATTGAACCTGATATTGACGTGCCCATCCCGTATAATGACTCGCTGCAGATGTCGCAGCAGCTTGCCATCTATCCCGGGGAAATCAGACCGGATAAACCGGCCGCCATAACCGACGTGGAATTGCTGCGGGCGACCCAGATCCTTGAGGGAATAATCCGTTTCAACGCCTCCCGGACGGAATAGCGGGAACCGCTGGATTATCGGTTTTAACATACTTTTTGATCAGATGCGGCAATGAAATTCATCATGGGCAATTGCATTGTTTGCATTTCCTGTAAAAATGTGTTGTTGAGCCGCTGAATTTATGTTGACAAAACAGCTTTTTTGATTTATTTTATGGTATATTTCTATTAAAGGATGAAATATAGATTTTTCTATTAAAATTTTAACTGATATGCCAATATCAGGGGTGCTTTCAACGAAGGTTCAGATTTCTAAAATAAACCCTTAAACCCAAAGATAGATTATGTTTCATGAAATGATCTACAGTCTGAAAAGCTGTATCGCGGTATATACCTACGTCTCCGACAGTGATGATTTTATTATCAAGGACTTTGCAGTTAAAGGGCATGATGTTTCATCTTTCGATTACTCAAGCGCGCACCATGTAATCGGGAAAAATGTTTATGAACTGTACCCTGCCATGAGGGACTCAGACGGGGATGTGATGCTGCGGGCGGTTCTGGCCGATGGGATTCCCCGTGATTGCTACTGCTCCGTCAGGAGCGAGGAAAAAGGCGAATGCTTCTATAAGAATTTTGTGTACCGGGTGAGTCCCTGCGAACTTGTAATCACGTTCGATAATATAACGCGTCATGTAAGAACGGAACAATCCCTCAAGACCGTTGAAACCAGGTATTGCGGCATCGTTGAAAATCTGCCGCTGCTGATCTGCCATTTTCTTCCGGAAACTTGGAGAACAACCTATGCCAATCCGGAATTCTTCAGATACTACAATCTCAAGGACAGGGAAATGTCCGGCATAAATTTTCTGCTGGTAATGCCGGAACCGGAAAGAGCGAAAATCATCGCCCACTGTTCCGCGTTAAGTCCGGAAAAACCGGTTGAGACATTTGAATTCGCCTTCAGCGCCGGAGAAGTCGCCAGAATTCTGTGCTGGACCTTCCAGGCCATTTTCGACAAGAACGGTAAAATACAGGAATTTCAGGGCGTCGGCCAGGATATCACGGAAGCCAGAAACCATGCGGAAAAACTTTCAAAAGCGCTGAAAAAGGCGGAAGAAAATGACCGTTTGAAGATGGCATTCATGCACAATATTTCCCACGAGATCCGGACGCCGCTTAACGGCATAATGGGTTTCGCCGACTTGCTGAATACGCCGGACCTGACAGACGTCCAGCGCCAGAACTATACGAAGATTATAATTGACAGCAGCAACAAACTGCTGACGATCTTCAACGATCTGCTCAGCATTTCAACACTTCAGACCAAACAGGAAACGGTGAATGAGTCCAGCGTCCAGCTCAACAAGGTACTGCTGGATATCCTGACGTTTTACAATCCGTCCGCAGTCAAGAAGGGAATAGATTTGTCATTCAGCCGGCGGCTGCCGGATGACCAGGCCGAAGTCTATGCCGATGATTTAAAACTGCAGCATATCCTGAAGAATATCCTGAGCAATGCGATTAAATTCACCTCCTGCGGGACAATCGAGTTCGGTTATTCGCTGAAAGGCGATTTTCTGGAATTTTTCATCAAAGATACAGGAATTGGCATAGATGAAAAGTTTCATTCCAGAATCTTTGGAGAATTCTGCCATGCGGATACTTCCGTCGGCAGAAAATACGGCGGCACCGGGCTGGGCCTTTCGATCTCCAAAGGCTATGTCGAACTGCTTGGCGGGAAAATATGGGTCAAATCAACTCCGGACGTCGGCTCTGTATTCTATTTCACGATTCCGTTCAAACCGCTCAAGTTCATTTCCAGCGCCGCGTATCTCCGCTATGAAACCCTGAACAGGCTGGACGGCGCAAAAGTCCTGATTGCGGAAGACGAAGAACTGTGCTATTTCTATTTGAAGGAAATATTCCGCACTTTCTGCCCTGTCCTGCTTCATGCGTCAAATGGCAGCGAAGCCGTGGAAATATGCCGGAACAATCCGGATATCGTCCTGGCGGTGATGGATCTGAAGATGCCGGTCATGGACGGTTTTAAAGCGGTGGAGGAAATCAAGAAGTTCCGTCCGCAACTGCCGGTTATCGCCGAGACGGCTTATGCCTTTCAGGCAGATATTGATAAAGCCTTTGCCGCCGGGTGTGACGACTACATAACCAAACCGGTCAAGCGGTCTATCCTGCTGGAAAAAATCGTGGACCTCCTGAGCAAGGCGGATTCGCAGTAACCGTCAGTTCTGTTTAACTGTTTCATGCACATTAAGAACGGGAATTCCGTCTGAAACGCCGCGCCCCCATATCTTTTGCCGCTATTTATGCCTCAAATGCAAAAAATAGTGGAAATTTTATTTTTTATATGTTATAATCATTATCAGGTAAATTTATTAAGGTCCGGCGGATCTTTCCGTAAAAATGAGCCGAAAGTGACGCCAGTTAACCTGGGGGACTGATAAAATGAGTAAAAGCATATTAGTTTTGCTGGCTGGCAGACGTCAGCAGGATTGCGCTCATGATCAGCCGGATGAATCCAGGAATCTGGTAGTATTTTCCGTTACGATTGATGTGGAAGACAACGACAGCGACTGGACCGGAATGAGTTTTCCGTCAAACAGGAAAAACCACTTTGAGCGCAAACTGCGCTGGAACACCCGGAATCTGAAGTAAGTTTAAATGCTGCTTTCACCTGATTTGTTCCGGCGCTGCTTTGCGTTATGCCCTTTTCATGGCAAAAAAGACTCCAGGCATTGATGCCGCCCGGCGGATTCGGGCGGTTTCATCTTTCCCGCCGCCAATTCTTACGGAAAATATTATCTCATGTGTCAAAGGAATTTGATTAATCGAAAAACTGGACTATCCTTTGTTTTTAACATAGACAACAATCAGAGGTTACGATGCTTGATTTAAAACTGGAACGCCCGTTAATAATATTTGATCTGGAAACTACCGGAACCGTAATTGCGCGTGACCGGATAGTGGAAATTTCAGTTGTTAAAATATTGCCCGACGGCACCCGCAGCGTGAAAACCCGGAGACTTAATCCGGAAATGCCGATTCCGGCACAGGCCACCGAGATCCACGGCATTTCCGATGCCGATGTCGCGAACGAGCCGACGTTCAAATCCATATCCAAAAACCTGCTGGCCTTATTTGACGGCTGTGATCTCGGCGGCTACAACGTGCTTAAATTCGATGTTCCGGTGCTGGTTAATGAATTCAACCGGGCAGGTCTGGAATTTTCAATTGAAGGCCGGCGCATCATTGACGCCTACAGCATTTTCTGCAAATTATATCCGAGAACATTGTCCGGCGCATATAAATTCTTCTGCGGCAAAGACCTTGAAGGCGCCCACGGCGCGGAGGCGGACACTTTAGCCACGGTGGAGATATTTGAAGCTCAACTGACTAAGCATCCGGAACTTCCCCGCAGTCTTGACCAGCTGCATCAATTCTCCGACAACAGCGATCCGGATTCCGTTGACAGCAGCGGCAGATTCAAGTGGTCAGGCGATGAAGTTATCGTCTGTTTCGGCAAAAATTCCGGAATAACGCTGAAGAAACTGGCGATTGACGATCCCGGATTCCTGAAATGGATCATCCGGGTGGACTTCCCGGAAGACGTGAAAGATATCGCCAGAAACGCCCTCATCGGCAAATTCCCGGTTAAAAAGATCAATGAAAAAGAAGATTGAAACTCTGATCAAGCTGCTGGATGATGAAAACCCGCAAACTGCGCAGGCGGCGATGGCGGAAATGCTTAAGCACGAAA
>CAIJKT010000090.1 GCA_903821255.1 uncultured Lentisphaeria bacterium
ATATGGGAACAATATGTCCATACTGCAATATTGAAGTAAGTGAAAGTTCTATCGAAGCTGAAGACGGGTGCTGTCCGGAGTGCGGAGCTATCATCAGCGTCAATACTATTTTTTCCGATCCTGACAGCGCGGCATTTGACGAAGACGGCGATATCGATATTGACGAAGAATTCAATGCGCCTGATTTCGGCGACGATCTGGACACTCAGGGATTCGGCGGCGATGAATTTGACGATGAATTTAAAGAAGCTTTCGGTGAAGGTTTTGACGATGAAGAATTCCAGGATGAAGATTTCTCCTTTGAAGACTTCAACGAAAAAGGCTTTGACGACGACAACGACAACTATTAAGCCGTTTTATTGTATTTTTGCGCCAGGATTTGTTCCTGGCTTTTTTTTTGCATCAGACGCCTGCTGAATTTATGTTTAAAAAAAGCAGATGTTAATTTTGAGTTTCGCAACTAATGATTATATTAACCGCAGCAGCTTGAGTATTGAAACGCTTGAATATACGGAGTATAAATGCGATCCCTGAAATTAGGTGTTGCCGGCATGCGCGGAGTTATCGGCTCCGGCCTTGCTCCTGCCAGGATCATTGATTTCGCTTCCGCTTTCGGAACGTTTCTCAACGGCGGCAGAGTTATTGTCGCGAGGGATACCAGAATATCCTCCGACATGGTCAGTCACGCCGCTTTTTCAGCTCTGCTGAGTTGCGGCTGCCAGGTTTACGATGCCGGAATCACTTCCGCCCCGCAATTGCATTTTATGGTACCCCATATGAAAGCCGACGGTGCGCTGCTGCTGGGGGCCGGCCATCAGGGCGCGGGCTGGAACGCGGTTATCCCGATTGCGGCAAACGGCGCTTATTTCAACAGCATTCAAATCCAGGAAATGCTGGATATTTACCACGGCCACCGCTATCAGGTGACGAATTGGGATAAGATCGGAAAAATTCATCCGGTACCGCCTGATTCAGACAGTCAGTATCTTGACGCGCTGTGTTCTAAAGTTGATGTTGAAGCAATCCGCCTGGCCGGATTTACGGTAGTGGCGGATTTCTGTAACGGCACCGGTTCGGTTATTGCCGAAAAATTTGCATCCAGACTTGGGATCAGAATGATTGCCATTAATAATTTGCTTTCCGGGATTCTGCCGCATGAGCCGGAACCGCGCCCGCGCAGCGGTTTTCAGGTGCAGTCTATCATGGCCCCGCTGAAAGCTGACTGCGGACTGGTCTTCAATACCGACATGAGCCGGCTGGCGGTAGTAACTGACACGGGGGAAACACTTTCGGAAGAATATACGTTCCCGCTGATCGCCGATTATATTTTATCAAAAAATCCCGGACAGCATACAGTTGTAACCAATCTGTGTTCTACTAAGACTTTGGACGACATTGTGAAAAAATATGGCTGTGAACTGGAAAAGACCAGGGTCGGACAGGCGAACATAGTTGATAAAATGGCTGAAACCGGGGCGATCATGGCCGGTGAGGGCAGCGGCAGTTTTGCGATCAAAGGCTGGGTAAACGGTTTCGACGGTTTTATGGCGGCAGCCATGCTTTTGGAGTCAATGGCCGTCAGGAAAATGTCTGTATCCGCATTGGCCTCCGCGCTGCCAAGATATTTTATCGTTAAGAAGGTAATCAACTGTCCGTCTTCTCATGCTTATGCAGTAATCCGCAGTCTCAAAAAGCATTTCTCCGATGCTGAGATCAATGAAGATGACGGTTTGCGTTTTGACTGGCAGGACGGCTGGATAAGCCTGCGCGCCGCCGCTACCGAACCGGTAATCAGGATGATTGCGGAATATCAGAACCGGGAAATGGCTGTAGACCGCGCGCTTTATGTCCGCGGGCTGGTGGAAAGGCTGGTGGCGTCATGATCAATTTAAGAAAAACATTGAAAGTCGGAGTCAGCGGGATAAGAGGCGTTGTCGGCGAATCGCTCACCCCGCTTCTGGTAGCCTCTTTTGCTTCCTCGTTCGGCAGATATGTAGGCGGGGGAAGGGTGGTTGTCGGACGCGATACCAGACCATCCGGGGAAATGCTGGAACACGCTGTCGTTGCCGGATTGCTGGCGGTCGGCTGTCAGCCGGTTATTCTGGGGATTGCGCCCACGCCAACGGTTCAACTGATGGTTGAAGAAATCAGCGCCAACGGCGGCATCGCTATTACCGCCAGCCACAATCCGGTGGAATGGAATGCGTTGAAGTTCATTGGTCCGAAAGGGATGTTTCTGGACAGCAATGAAGCTGATGAATTGCTGGATATTTATAATCAGCAGGATCTGAGTTATGCCGAGGAACAGGATTATCGCGATGTCCGCCAGATGCCTGATGCATTCGAAATTCACCAGAAAAAGATTTTTGACAACATTGACCTCCGGGCCATCCGGGCCAGGAAGTTTAAAGTGGCAGTAGACTGCTGCAACGGAGTTGGAGCTTTGTTTACCCGCCCGTTCCTGGAAGCTATGGGATGCGAAGTGTCGACGATTTTCGACCGTCCTGACGGCGTTTTTGAGCGCACCCCTGAACCGGTAGCGGAAAATCTCAGCGCATTGGAAGAGTTTGTAAAAACCACAGGGGCCGATATCGGTCTGGCCCATGATCCGGACGGCGACCGGCTGGCGATTGTGGATAACAATGGCAGGGCGATCGGCGAACAATACACGCTGGTGCTTGCCGCCGACCATGTATTGTCGGAAAATCCCGGCATCGTCGCCGCTAATATCCAGACAACCAGGGCGTTGGAGGATGTCGCGGCTTCGTACGGCTGCGAAGTTGTTTATACCAAGGTCGGAGAAATCTATGTTGTTGAAAAGATGGTTGAGCTCGCCGCTGAAATCGGCGGCGAGGGCAACAGTGGCGGCGTTATCTGGCGCAGAATTCACCCCGGCCGGGACAGTTACGTCGCAATGGCTCTGATTCTGGAAATGCTTGCCGTCAGCGGACAGTCGCTGGATGAAATTGTCGGGAGCCTGCCGCGTTACTGCAACCGGACTAAGAAATTCCAGTGCGCTGCATTTGCCGCCCGCGAGATAGTCCGGCATTTCTGCCGGAAATACGCCGACCGGACCCCGATTCTGCTTGACGGATTGCGAATCAGAATGAATAAATCATGGATACTGATCCGTCCGTCAAATACGGAGCCGGTGCTCAGGCTTACCGCTGAATCGACTGATGAAAAGGAAGTCAGCGCTCTGCTGGAGCAATTCTCCAGAGAAATATCCGAATTGCTGCAGCAGTTTACTGCATAACTAATTTATAGAATGGAACAAGAAAGGTTTTCGGTACAGATAATGAAAGGTTCTCCTGAGTTTTATTTTTTCGATATGGACCACACCCTTATTGATAATGACTGCGATGTCTCCTGGAAAGACTTTATGGTGGCGGAAAATCTGGCTCCCAGGGAGGCGCTGAAAATCGCCGCTGATTTTTATCAGACCTATCTGGAAGGCCGCCTCGATCCTGATGCCTTTACCATGTTCCAGCTCAACGAATTTATTGGCCGTTCAGAAGCCGAAATGTCGCTGCTGTGTAAAAAGCATTTTGACGTCATGGTCAAATCCAAGATTTATTCCGAGTCGGAAACGCTGGTCAGAAATACCATTGCCGCAGGTCATCTGGTGGTTCTGCTGACCGCCACCAACAGGATTATCGCTAAACCGCTGGCGGATTATTTCGGTATTGACCGGATCGTTGCCACGGAACTGGAAGTTGATGCAGATGGACGTTATACCGGCAGATTCACCGGAATATATGCCGCCGCCAAAGGCAAAGTTACCCTGGCTGAGCAGTTCTGCCGCGATAACGGCTTATCCCTGAAAAATGCCGCATATTACGGCGACAGCATCAATGACCGCTTTATTCTGGATGCCGTAGGCTTCCCGTTTGCCGTCAACCCTGATTCCGACTTAAAAAAACTGGCAGCGGAAAAAGGCTGGAAGATTTTGAGTTTCGGCAAATAAATTCATCCGGATTAAATCTTGCTTCCGGACTTTGCTAAAAAAGACCGGGAATGATATTATAATAGTGACTGCATTAATATCAGGAAGCGTTTATGCACTGTTTTTATTGTGAAAAAATCAATTTGCCGGGTTCTGCGGCTGAACTGGATGAGCGGGACTGGAAGCATCTGTTCAAGACGCTGCGCGCTGTCCATGGCGAAAAAATAATGTTGATGGACGGGCGCGGCGTTACTGCTGACGCCGTGATTGCTGACGGGCGGGAGATAATCGTTGAGCGCTGCGAACGGACTCCTGAACCTGAAGTAAAACTGCATCTGTATCTGGTTGTGCCGAAAAAGCAAAAGATGGATCAGTTGTTGAAGCAGTGCGCGGAGATCGGGGTATGGTCCATAACGCCCATGACCAGTGCCCGTTCGGTGGTGCTGGCGTCCGGCGAGAGTGCGGCGGAACGCTGGGAATCGCTGCTGCTTGAGGGGTGCAAACAGTCGCATAACCCGTTTATCCCTCAAGTTGGAGAAGTAACTAAATTGAGCGATGCTGTAAAAACAGTAGCCGCACAGCCGGTGATTTCATTTTTCGGCGCGCCGGATGCCCGGATCGCGAGTGATAAAATTGAAAAATCCGGCAATGAGATTGCATGGTTTGTCGGTCCGGAAGGCGGATTCACTCAGGAAGAGGAAGCGCTGATGCTTGAATATGGATTCAATAAACTCTGTATCGGGAATTGGATCATGCGCGTGGAAACCGCCGCAGTCTGCGGCGCGGCGATCCTGCTGTTTGAAAAGCAGAAAATAACATGAATTAAGAGGTTTAATGATGATAAATAATCTTTTACGCGGAATATTGACGGTATTGGCCGCATTAATTTTCTGTCTGGCTGCCGGCTGCGACTTTATGGAAAGCAGTGATGTCGGCCATCCGCTGTTTAAACAGGGGAAGCGGGAACTGGAAAAAGAAAACTATGATGAGGCAATTAAATATTTTCAGAAATATCTGCGGGTCAGGCCGGACTCTGCCAGAACCCATCTGATCATGGCCGGAATTTACGATGAAAATCTGGATTCCCAGATAAATGCCATTTACCATTATCAGGAATTTATGCGGTTGTCGCCGGATTCCGCCGAAGCGAAAAATGCCGAAAAATGGCTGGCAACGGCAAAACGCAAATATTATGTGAAAATGAAAACTAAATTTAACGACCCTGAAGTCGTTGCTTCATTGCAGGATGAACTCGCAGGAGCGGATATCAGAATAAAAAGACTGGTTGAAGACCACAATAAAATGGTGACGGCAATAGAGGAGGGCAAAAAAAATATTGCTCTATTAAACAGCCAGTTGGCTTCCGTTCAATCTGAAAAAGAAAAATTTGATGCCGATTTGACCATATCTCAGGAAAAACAGAAAAAAATCGAAACAGACCTGGCTACAGTCATTGATAAATATAGAAAACTTGATGCTGAAAATAGAAGATTGCAGCAGCTTTACAGCGAGGAAGTGCAGAAGTCCAGGAATGCCTCGGAGGAGACCGCCAGGACGGTTAATGCGTTTAATGCGTTGAAAACAGAGCATGCGAAGACATTGGCGGCGCTGGAAAAAACGAATCAGCCGCAACCCGCCAGGATGACTGCGGTTGCGCCTGCTGAACAGGTAAAAACGGCTTCGGCCCCCGCAGAGAACCAGATTGCCGCAACCGTTACAATCCCTGAAAAGGCGGTTGAATCCAAATCGGAAGCGGCACCGGAAACAAAAGCAGAAGAGAAAACGGCTTCGCTGCCGTCTCCTGAATCAGTTTCCGTACCGGAAATCATGAAAATGCGCTTTTATACCGTTAAATCCGGTGATACATTAACGAAGATTTCGAAGCAGTTTTACGGTGCCTCGAAATATTACAAACTGATACAGGACGAAAACAAAGCGGAACTTGGATCGGAAAACCGCATGATGCCTGGACAGGTATTGCGGATTCCGCCGCTAAAAAGTAATTGACGGCATTTTTGCCTGAATTTAAGGATGAGAGAAGATGAAAAATATTTTGTTGATTGTGTTGTCCGGTGTATTGTCTGCGGTCATGCTGACAGGATGTCTGTTCAGAGAAGCGCCATATAACGAGGTCGGCTATTTCGACCTGAACAATCCCGAAAAAATCCTGCCTGACGGCGCGGTCGTAAAAGTGAATATCTTTAAAAATATTGAAACCGGCAAATACAAAATGGTTTACCGCAACGGAGAATCCAAGGTTATAGTTGATGAATACAATAAGTGGGTGCAGCCGCCCGACTTGATGATCTCCCGCTACCTTCAGGCGGCTTTCAGTGATGATAAAATCACTTCAGACGGCAATACTAAAGCTGAATTTGAGGTATCCGGCACCGTGTTCATGTTCATTATTGACCTGAAAAGCAAAAAAGCTGCGCTTGGAGTATCCTACCGCATAACCCGCAATCAGGCTTCCAGTGAGATTGAAATGATCAATAATTCCTGCGTGCTGACATCCAATTTCGAAAAGGAGAATCCGGCGGATTTTGCCAAATCCATGTCGGTCTGTGCTGATTTGCTGGCAAAAAGACTTAAAACCGATATTGACTTTCTGATGAAAAAAGAGAGTACAGTTAATACCGCCGGCAGGAATAAGACACCCAAGGAAGTAAAACCACAGAATGAACCCGCCAAACCCGAAACCGCTGATAAGCCGGCGGCGGATCCAAAAAAGAACGGCTGAACTGGGGACTGAAATCTCCGGATATTACCTGGGCAAGCCGCTGCTGGTCACTGCGGTGTGCAACGGTGCGTTGCTTTTCGCGGCCGACCTGATCCGGAATATTACGCTGCCGATGCAGTTTGACACCCTGGCGGTGGAATCCTATATAGGGGAGCTGTCCAGCGGCGAAATCCGCTTCCGTTCACAGCCCAAACTCGACCCGTCCGGCAAACACCTGCTGCTGCTTGATGACATCATTGATACCGGGCTGACCATCAGTAAAGTCATTGAGTATTATCATAAATTCAAACCTCTGAGCATAAGAACCTGCGCGCTGTTGAATAAGCAGAGCAGAAGGCAGGGTATGGTTCAGGCTGACTGGGTGGGGTTTGACATTCCCGATAAATTTGTCGTTGGTTACGGTCTGGACTGCAATGAGTTCCTGCGCAATATTCCCTATATCGGAACACTGTAGCAATCTTCACTTTTTCTCATGCTTTTTATTTTCAAGCAGCGAACGGATCCCGTGCAGGGCGGTCAGGAAAACGAAACGGTTCGGTTCGCCGCCAGAATATTTAAGCTCAGTCCATAGATTTACCAGCAGCCATACGGCAACAGAGGCGTATTCATTTTTCAGTAGTTCCGGTTGTTTTACCTGGCCGCCGGGATTGAAAAACGTACTTAATCTGGCATCGATATGGACGTTTAAAAATTTCTGATCCGCGGGCAGCATCTTTAAAGAATTAAGCAGCACAGCCAGAATTTTTTCAAGACTTGCGGCATACCGGTAGTGGTCAAAATCCTCGAAGGAATGTTCCAGTAATTGCTTTTCATCATCTGAAATATCGCCTGATTCTAGTTCGGCATGAATGAATTTCAACATCTCGTCAGTCGCTGAACCAGGCTGTTTTTCTTCTTCCTCAAAAATGCTGAAAGCTTTTTTCTTTTTCGCGGTAAGAGTATTGCCAAGCGCAATCAGGAGCTGCTTCTTCAATACCCAGTTGCTTTCCACTTCATAGGCACGATAGATTTTTCTGGTATGGTGAAACCCGGAAAGCTTGGCCAGCGCCTCCGCCGCCGCCGGCCAGATCGGCCGGAAACGGTCTATTGCAAGCAGGGCATCGAATTCGTGAATGGCGGTTTTGTCGCCGATCATTCCCAGTGACGCAACACAGGTATGGGCCAGTGAAACATCTCTGCCGCGCATATATTTAGCCAGTACCGGCGATGCTTTCGCGGAATGCATCTGACCGAGCGCCTTAGCTGCCGCCGCCTGCAACCCCAGCTCCGGCATGTCCATGATTTTAATCAGTTCAGATTCAAGCTGCGGATCGGCACCGGCGCCTTTCCGGGCGATATTCCATACTGCGCTTTCACGTACCTGGCTGGATGGATTATACAAGTCGGACATCAGATCGGAGGCGATCAGATTGCCTTCCGCCTTTGACAGCGTTTCGACCCGGCTTTTTTCCTCCAGCGGGCAGGAAAGCATGTATGCATGATATACGGTACGGAACGGATTCAGCGAAAGCAGATTTTTTACCACGTTGACGGCGGAAACGGAACCATCCTCTTTAAAATTAAGGAACAGCAGTACGCTGAGAAAGAAAGCCACCGCTACTATCAGCGACAGCACATTAAAGGGGGAAAGCGAATGATTTTGAAGCAAACTAAGCGAACCGATCCAGTCATAAACAATACCGCTGAAAAAAGAACTGATGAAACTTACCAGGCCGATAACAGCAAAGAACACCGCAATCGAAAAACTCTGATTTTTCTTTTTCTCCACGGAAGTTATCAGCGAGAAAGTACAAGTTGCCAGACCGATGTTAACAAACCCGCCCACAATAAATGCAGGCAGCGCCAGCATCCAACTGGAACCCGGTATCAGGATCCCCCAGGCGACAAATTCAATTCCCTTGGTAAACGCGCAGACAATGGCTATCGGTTTGCGTCCGTATTTTTTGCCGATGACGCGGAAAGCGTAAGTCGAAAAAAAGCCGACAGTACAGCTCAACGCGGTCAACAGTTGTATTGTTGTCATGCTGAAATTAAGCATCTTTTGCAGATAGATAAAGATGAACGGCGCAATTATCCAGGCAGCCAGAGAATGTGAGCCGAAGAAATACAAAAGCTGACGGAAACGCTGATTACGCCAGGTGAGTCTGAATTTCAGCCATACCGTCTGGCGGTTGGGCCTGGCGGTAAGGTCGGGGTCCGGAGCTTTTGCCTGTGTGAACAGCGAGATGAAGCCGAAAACAGTGCCAAATGCATACATCAGCACATAGGTAAAGCGCTGGCCGCGTCCTAGCGCGTCAATCAGCAAGCCCATAGACACTGAGCCAATGACCATTGATATCTGGGCGAGGCCGCTGCGGCGGTTCCAGAAATTGTTGCTTTCATTCTGAGGAACAAGATCGCCCATCCAGGCGAACCAGACTGATGTTCCAAGCTGTGCTGCCATCTGGCCGACGGCAAAGATCGTGACCAGCATGAACACTGCCGCGGTATGACTGATTCCCGGCCAGACAATTATCAGCAGCAGAGTCAGCACAAATGAAGAATAATAGGAGAATATCATCGTAAACCAGAAGCGTTTGCGGTTGAAATACCGTTGCTGGATGACCGCGCCCACAATCTGGAACGGCAGAAACAATACCATCATGGAATTGACCAAACCGATCTGAAAGTTATCCAGATTTAATGCCAGCAGCAACCCGGCAAGCACCGGTCCGCCGGTCGCCGCAAAAAAGAATGACCACATAACGGCACTGAGGATTGACAAATTCAATCCGTGCCTGATAACCCTGTTCGAAAACATCTTATTCCTAATCTAACCGGCAACCCGGTCTGCTTATATTTTAGTTTTATAAAAACTCCATATAATATACACTCAAAATGTTTTTCCGGTACTATAAAATCATTATTTAATTAAAGAACAATTAAATGTTAACAGATGTTTAATCCATGAGACACATTCCGGATTAATATTCCGCATCGCCAATAGCTACTGGCGCAACAATGAAAATGCTGGACAAATGACAGGCACTCCTGCCGTTTTTTAGCATCACGGCTGGTAAACATAATAAGTTGCTATATCTTAGAACAGTAGAGTTCGATAAACGATTCACCTGAAAAATGCGGAGGAATATTATGGTTTTATGTCCAATTGCACTGGCAATCGGTTGTCTTAAATGCCCGATCTTCAAGACCTGTCCGGTTAAAAGCATCATCGGCGATTATAAAAAGCCGGGGATTGCCGATAAGACCGTAAAAATCGAGCCGAAAAAAGATAAAACCAAATAATTTTCAATCAAAACATCTGAAATCATTTCAGAAAATAGCATAAAAATGAACTGTTCTTGTGGTATTACATTGTAATACTCCGGTGAATAAAGCAAGTTATACTGCTTGCAATAAAATACTTATGATTTGTGGTGTCTTTATTTCAATATGAGAAAAAAAAGACTGTAAAAATATTCAAAAATTTTGATGAAAAAAAATATTTGACAGGACTTTTTCTTTACAAGTAATGTGTTAGATTATTAGTCCCGTTAACTATAAAACAGGAGAGCGAAGATGCTCAGTTTTGCAGAAGAAATTTATCTGCTTGCACTTGACGATGTTACCGGCAAAGTAGTCATAACATCCAAGGAAGTGGTGCTTAATTCCGTGCTTATAGGAGCGGTGCTGTCAGAGCTCTCGTTTATGGGCAGAATTGATAACGATGCTGAAAATCTTTATATTTTAAATACGGATGCCACGGATTCTCCGGTGCTCGACGAAGTGCTTGACGTGCTGAGAAAATCCGGGAAAACTGAGGTTTCGTTAAGCCGCTGCCTTCAGGTGCTGCTGCCGGAATCGAAGAATGTTGAGCAACTGGTACTGAAAGAATTAGTTGGCAAAGGCATTCTGAAACAGGTCAATGAGAAGGTGTGCTGGTTCTTCCCGAGCCGTCGCTATCCGATTATTGACAATGTGGAAATCACGGACGTGGAAAGACGGCTCCAGAATCTGGTACTGTCGAATGAAATACCGGCCCCGCGTGATGCGGTGCTGGTAAGTCTGGTCAATGCCTGCGGGCTTTTTTCGGAAATTCTGTCACCGCGTGAGCTTCGCCGCTGCGAAGCCCGGATCGAAGAGATTTCGAAATACGACATGGTGTGCCAGAAAATTAATGAGCTGATACGCCAGGTGCAGGATTTTTCCAATATTCCACCGTTTGTGTGATGAAAAAAGATGACTGGACGTGTAATATTTAGTTATGAGTTTTTTTTGCCGGTGGCATTGTGTGCTTCTGTGTTGCGCGGATGTGATTTAGCCGTTACATCCATAGC
>CAIJKT010000091.1 GCA_903821255.1 uncultured Lentisphaeria bacterium
GGCCGGTCTGCGCTGGGTCCGCTTCTGGGACTTGGCATCCACTGAAAAGGAAATTGCCAAACAGGATCCGGATTACACTTCAGGCGCCAAGGTGGCAGTCAAGAAGATCAACGGCCTCTTTCATCTATATGTTGACGACGTCCGCTGGTGTCAGGCGGAAGCCCCTGCCCGTAACCGGATGATTGAAGAAACCGCCAAGGGCGACGGCTCATCAGTCCGCATCGGGATTGAATCGGTCGCCGGGTATAAAGACGCATACACCACTATTAAGGATATTCTCAACGGTTCTCATAGCGTTACTAAAGTCAATGTCTCAACTGACAAGGTTATCCGGGCCGGTGAAATGGAGCCGGTATTTGAAGCCGGCAATGTTCACTTCCGAAAAGCCTGGTGGAATAATCAGGTATTGGAGCAGCTTGCGCAATTCCCGGCCGGCACACATGATGACTTTGTTGACAGTGTTACAGGCGGTTTCATCATGGCCAGAGATTTTACCGGCCCTTGTGTTTTTCTGGCGTAGCGACTTTTGATGTAGTTTCCTCCGACATTTGATGTCGCTTTTCCTGATTCAAGTTGACAAGCCCCGGAATTCATAAACGGAGATTGTCAATGACTGATTTTTCATATCTTTTCAAGCGTGAGCATCCGGTATATACGGCAAATAAAGCAACATGGGAACGTTCAAAGGGGGCATACTCAGGCGGTAAAGCATACATTGACACCGCGCTGGTAAAGCATGTTTCCGAAATAGATCTGGAATTCACAGAACGCAAAACCCGCGCTTATTATTTCAACTATCCGCGTAAAATAGCACAGATCATCAGCCAGTATGTGCTTGCGCAGGAACCTAAACGACAGAACGCCAGCCCGGATATTGTCGAAGATTTCAGCCGCTCCGGTCTCCGTGTCAATGAAGTCATGCGGCAATTTTCAACGATGCTGAACGTTTACGGCGCCGCATGGCTGCTGGTAGATATGCCGGCATTCGAAGGCGAGCTTGATGTTGAGACCAAATCGGTTCAACGCATCCGTCCTTATGCCGTGGCGCTGTCTCCGCTGGATGTCATAGACTGGGCTTACGGCAGCGATGGCAAATTGATGTGGGCTGTCATTCCGGAAACTGTGACCAATGACAGCGATCCATTCGCCGCCCCGGTGTCAGTCAGCAAACGCCGCCTCTGGACCCGCGACAGCTGGTATGTGATTGTCAAGGATAAATCTACAACCAATTTGATCATTGAATCAGAGGGAAAGCATAATCTCGGCATTGTCCCGCTGATCCGTTACGAGGAAACAGACGGCTACGGCATGGATGCAAACCACTGGTTCGAAGATGTGGTCAGGATTTCCGATGCCATTCTCAATAATGAATCAGAAGCGCAGATGAACATTGTTAAGCAGATGTTCGGTTTGCTGGTGGTGTCTCAATCATTTGCCGATAAAGCTACACAGATACAGGAAAGCGGCGAATCTGGAGATTCACCGCAGAAGTTCAGTCATATCATTGCCCGGTCTGCTGCCATGACAGAACAGGCCGACGAAAAAGGTATCAGCCGGTATATTTCACCGGACGGAGCCGAAACCCAGACTATCCGGTCAGAAAATCAGAACCTGAAAAAAGAATTGTTCGATGTCGTCGGTCTCGCGGTGCAGAAAGAAAGTAAAGAATCTCAATCCGCTGAATCGAAAGCCTGGGATAATCAAAA
>CAIJKT010000092.1 GCA_903821255.1 uncultured Lentisphaeria bacterium
CACTCCGACACTTTGGAGTGTCGTTGAGCATACTGATTTTCGACTTTCTCTCCCGCATTCGCGGGACCCGCAAGCGGGGCACACTCCCGCATTCGCGGGCTTCCTCACTCCGACGCTTTGGAGTGTCGTTGAGCATAATGATTTTCAATGTTAACAAACATTTTGGACAATCTGGACACTCCTATGCAGAACATTTCCGGTGTCGCGCTCCCGCTTGCGATCCCCTGCCCGACACGGACGGCACTACAACAAAACCATTTTGGACAGCCGACTCCTGCTATTAATATGTCGCTCCTTTGGAGCTGTATTCTGACTTTCCGGCTTTCATTCTGACTTTCCCATTTTGGACATTTTGGACAGCCAATAACCTCATTCTGGACATCAGCCTTGGAGGGTTGCCCTCTGTGGTAACCGTTTCCCGATCCCGGTTGTGACGGAGCACAACCCTCCATTCTGGACAGCCGACTCCTGCTATTAATATGTCGCTCCTCTGGAGCTGTATTCTGACTTTCCGGTTTCCATTCTGACTCCCTATGGCTCCTGACTTCTCTCTTGCCCGACTCCGACACGTTGGAGTGTCGTTGAGCACAACGGTTAAACATTTTGGACACCACATCTGCACATTTTGGACAGCCCTGCACCAGCAGAATAAACCGGACAGCCGTCCGTCCCGCAGTCGCGGGAGACATCCCTGCGCCGGCAGAATAAACCGGACAGCCGTCCGTCCCGCAGTCGCGGGAGACATCCCTGCGCCGGAGTTTTCTTCTGAATATTTGCTTTCCTGCTTTATAATTTTCAATTTTCAATTGTGATTATCCTTACATATATAGTAGTTTTGTCAACAGAAACTGTTAAATGAAGTTCAAATAATGCATTTAAATGGATTTTAAAACTCATGTTCTCAGCGGCAAATTATAAAACGGTAGATGATATCAGAGGACATTCAACGAAATAAAAGGTTACTTCCTGATCGGTTGTCTGGTTTCAAATTTAATATTTCATCAGGCGGTTTAACTACAACATTTGTTTGCATTTTGTCTGAACTCGATACATAGTTATGTGTAACAGTTAATGTAAACTATTGACCTGAAAGATAATCATATGTCATAATTGTTTTTAAAATTGTGCATGTTAGGTTGAATAGATTAACGTGTTACCCCAAATGATAGCTGATTGTTTTTCGGATCAATAGTATTGATTGCAGAGAGCATCCGGGGAAATAAAATTAAACGACAGGATAAGCAAATGGCGATTTACACTTTCAAGGCAGATGGCTTGAGTCCGATCAAGGAGAGCTCGTTTAAGTTAGAGCGGGAGATTCAGAAGCTGGTTGAATCGAATTTGAGCACTTTGCTTGGACTGGAATTAGTTGGTTCGGAGTTTACTGTCTCTGGAACGGTGCAGCAGTTGCGAATTGACACATTGGCGTTTGATCTTCAAAATCATGCGTTCGTTATCATCGAGTACAAGCAGGATAAGAATTTTAGCGTTGTTGATCAAGGCTATGCTTATTTGTCGGCTATGCTGAATAACAAAGCCGATTTTATACTAGAATACAATGAAAACTGTAACAAGCTGAAAAGAACCGAGGTTGATTGGTCGCAATCTCGCGTGATTTTTATCTCGCAGGCTTTTACGCCTTATCAAAAGGAAGCGATCAATTTTAAAGATCTGCCGATTAGTCTTTGGGAAATCAAGCGTTACAGCAATAATACCATTTTCTTTGAAGAAATCCGTAAGCTAAATGCCACGGAGAGCATCAAGACCATATCTGCCGCCGATGTTGCGGTTAATGCAGTCAGCAAGGAAATAGTTGTGTATTCCGAAGATTACCACATGAAAGATGTTTCTGATGATATTTTAGTTCTTTACGGGCAGCTTCGCGAGGCAATCCTGGATTTAGGAAATGTTGAACTTAAAGCCAAAAAACTTTATATCGCTTTTACAATTAATGGTTCTAATTTCACAGATGTTGCTTTCCAGAAAAAAGGCTTGAAATTATGGCTTAACGTCTTTAAAGGAGGACTTGATGATCCGTATAAAATAGCGCGTGATGTAGCCAATATCGGGCATCATGGTAATGGGGATTATGAGATTCAAATTACATCTTCGGATAAACTTGATTACATCATGACACTGATCAAGCAGGCATATAAACAAAAAATATAGAAAAACTGCGGACTTGATAAAGCGCTGTTTTCAAATGTTCACATAACCATGGATATAACGCATTTTTTTTTGCGATGACTCATTACCGGTTTTCTTGTTGATCTCTCGTCTGAATGCGGACTCGGGTCATGCGTTCGCGGAGTCCGCCGTTTTTGACAAAGACCTTCTCCAGTCCGTCAAGCTGGTGGTCGAGCAAATAGGTTGCCTGGTGGATCAGGCAGATGGCGATATTGGCCACGACTTCGGCGGAACGGGTCTCCACAAATTCACGGAAAATCTCAAAAGTCAGCGGAGCGGTCGTGCCCAGTTTCCGGACGTACCGGGCTTCGCTGCCTTGCTTGTCCCAGACGGCAAGGTCGCGAACCCGCAGAAAATCCCGGTAGTCCTCCAGCAGTTCCTCCAGACTCGCACGGGCGACATTGGTGAGTTTTATTTCCATTTCTTTTGATGTGGGGGCGGCTTTGCTGCCCTCGATGATGTTCTGCTTGCCGGAGCGGGCGGCCTGAACCATCTGGTCAATCGTGCGGTCGCCTTTGGTCAGGTATTTTTCGCAGAAACGCCAGGTGATCTGGTAGATCACGTCGGATTTTTGATAGGAAAGCAGGGTCTGGTAATCTCCGCGAGGCCGGATTATGCGATCCGAAAACTGGGAAGACTGGGAAGAC
>CAIJKT010000093.1 GCA_903821255.1 uncultured Lentisphaeria bacterium
TAATAAAAGAACTGGATATCGCATCATCTGTAAGATGGCACAGAGCAAGAAATGAATATCTGAAAGGGGTAAAATATAAAGCGTTCAGGCTTGGCGTATATAGCATGAATCTTGGCCTTTATCGCGGAGTTGTGGACAGTTTTAAAGGCATTCCAGGAATTGAAATATCGCCATTTAGCGACCCGACTAAAAAGGAGCTTGGGAAGTACGATGTTATTATTTTCCCGGCTTGCAATGACATGTGGGATACAACTGAAGACTGGCGCGAAAATGTCAAAGATTTTGTCAGCGCCGGAGGAGGGGTTATTTTCTCTCACAACGCAGTGGGGCGTATTCCAAGTTCCGCTTTCGGAAATACTCTTTTCCCGAAAATATGTTCCGGTTATGCCGGGCAACTTGTAAACAGGCACGTTCTTGAAGCTGCCGAAGCGCATCCTGCAACCGGACTTGAAAAGGGCAGGAAGATTGAACATGAATACAACGACCACATTTTTATCGAGCCGGGACCTGAAGGCAAAGTTTTATTGAAAAACGAAATAGGGAAGCCGGTTATGGCGGCTGGAGTCTATGGGAAAGGACGCGTAATTTATACTGGCCAGATTTTTGGAATGAACAAACAGGATGAACAGAAAGAATCTCAAGGCGATGAATGGAAAGTTCTATTTAATATGGCGCTTTGGGCTTCGGGAGGCGTCAGTACCGAATTTTAGCCTGGGAAAGCCGGTCGTCTGACCGGCTTTTATAAAATTGGGATATTCAGTGATTTCCCCATTGTAATGGTTATGCTCCGCCATATCCGGGCTTTACTCCGAGAGCGCCAGCGGCGCGACATATTAATAGCCCCGAATCCCACAATAAATTTTAGCTCCAGCGGAGCGGCATATTAATAGTCTTTGAATTCCATATCATTTCTTACCCATAACAGCGCCGGCGGAGCAGCATATTGAACTCGATATTGAAGCATGGGAAGCAAAATAAATTTTCCCTGACCATTTGCAATCTCCTCAATTTGGAATATAATAAATATATTCCGTTGCTGTTATTTATTCTTGAGGGGGTTGAGTAATGAATGATAAACAAGGCGATGATGGTATTTCCCATAATTTGGATTATCAAAATGATTCTGTAATTCAACCAGAATATATTCCATTAAAAATAATAATATCTAATGAAGTTTTATTCCATAAACAACTCGCCCATGGAAATAAAACATTATTGTGTATTGACACTGGCATATATAACAATAGCGTAATGCGCCTGGCTTCAAATGTCGCGCTGTTTATAAGTTGCAATTTAAAGAAAATAGCTAGAATTATTGGTTTTGAATATGGATTTTTTGAATTTAAGAAAAAGAATCATTTGTTATCCGAGTTAATTTTTCTTCAGTTGTTTATGGTAAATAGTGTTATTCAGCACTATATGACTGAGAAGCAAATCAGTCTTCTATTAAATTATATATATAAGCAGTTTGGACAGCAGGAATTCACTGCATGGAATTGCAGAGTAAAAGCACATATTGAAGAATATGCTAAAGTTGATGAAACTGGCGGGGTGCTGGCAGTATCGTCAGAGTTTGTATTCCGCGTTCATAATGTATTTGCTTTAAATAATCCAGGATGTAAAAAATCATTGCCGGCAATGTTTGCAGTGGAAAGTATTGCAGATGGGATTTGTATTGAAGTTAAAGAGACTATTGAATTTTGTGAAGCACATAGTAACCGTAGTCACCATTTTAAACTCCAGGAGACAAAATCATGACCAGTCCATCAAGTCCATTCCGTCCATTGCTGTTTGTTTCCCTCGGCTGCTTTCTGTCCGCGTATTTTCTGTGCGGCGAAGTTGCGGCAAAGGAACTTTCCCCGCAGGTGATTAAGACAGTTAAAGCCGGGAATTTTATGTACACGCCGAATGATTTGGCAAATTTTGAAAACCAGTTGGATTATATTGAGAAATCATTCTGGGTTGCCGCGTCATTTCCCAAAGCGGACCCGTTTTCCATGGATTTTGAAAAAAAGCTGTTTGATCTGGTATGCTTATCCAGAAATATCCAGGCTTCCCTTGTCGTGATGCAGAAGAGCAATTCGGACATCAATCTGCCGGGCAGTACGTTGCGGCTGGAAAACGTATGGAAAAAGTTCGCCGGCAAGGGTCCGTTCCCCCATGAAAGTTTATACTGTTTGTCCAGGCGCAGTTACGGCAAAAACAGCGATTCGGCGGCTTATCTGCAATGGCTGGCGGATACAATGGTTACGAACGTTAACAGCTTCAAAAATTCAGATGAATGCTCCATCGCCGCCAAACCTTCCGACTATTACATGGCGATAAAAGATTTAAGGTGCAATATTATTGCCGTGGCAAAGCAGAATATTTTCTACAAAAACCCGCTGTTGTCAACACCGGACAAGGCTAATATTATCCAGTCTCCCCGGTCTGCCCGGTCCGATCCCAAAAAACCGTCCCTCTGCACCGCCGCCAAATGATTTGCGCCTGTTTGCCCGGCTTCCGTTTAATTTTCCGCCCTTACAGGTACAATACAGGGGCAATTTGCGCCGCTTTTGAACTCAATCAAATCAGACTTAAAATCTGTCCCTCGATAGAGGAGGCGGGTTCGACTCCCGCGCCGGGTACCATCAGACCTTGCATGGTCTGACCCGAATGCCGCTAAGTTAATGGTTGTTTTGAGCTTGTTTTTTTATATTTTTTGATATGCTGTATTTCCACGAATAGATACCTTGGCGCAGTCAATAGCTGA
>CAIJKT010000094.1 GCA_903821255.1 uncultured Lentisphaeria bacterium
CTTTGAGAAAGCATTCGCGTAAAATAACCCGGCTGGGCTCAAATGCAATGGCTGCTTCAGGCAAGGAGCTTATTTTTTGTAATTCTCCATGCGGAAACTTCCCGGGCTTATCCGGTTATGTTTTTTGAAAATGCGGCAGAAATAATTAACCTCTCCATAACCGCACATGAGCCCGATTTCCTTGATTGAGAGATAAGGCTCCGCCAGCAGTTTTCTGGCATGGCGCATTCGCAAATCTTGAAGATATTTCAGCGGACCGCAGCCGAAATGCCGCCGGAACAGCATATTAAGGTGGCTTTGGCTGATGTTGCATGAAGATGCAAGACGCTGAACGGTTCTTTCTCTGGCGATATCTGATTCAATAATCTTCACTGCATTTACCAGCGCCGGATGCATTTTCTGCTGAGATACCGAGTGGTTTTCAATCTGTTTCAGCCGGTCAATCAACGCGGCCAGGAGATTGTCGGCCTGTACCGCGATATTGTCCGATGATTTGTATAAGTCAAGAATATCAGTTATCCAGCGGCTTATCCAGCGGTCGCCGGAAACCGATAATTGGCGGGGGATGCCTGAAGAAAACTTATCTGAAGATTTGAAGATGATATAATCCGTTATGACGTGACCCTTGTTAAGCTGGTTATGCAAAGTATTCGGCGGCAGGATGAACAGCGTGTCAACTCCGCCTTTCAGGCGGTCGCCGTTCACGTCCAGTCCGCATTCGCCCTGCACCACAAACACCAGTTCGATACCTTCGTGTTTATGCATGGAAACATTAGCCGAGCCGGAAAACCGGCCGGCGGCTATGAATTTCGCGCCGTCTGCATTGTTCATCTGCATAAAAATCAAAACGTCCTATATAATAGTGATATTGTCTATATACATTCTTTATAATATCATTATAATATACTATACTATACTATAACATTAAAAAAATACTGCATTTAAACATAAAGGAAAAGAAGAAATGACAAAAAGAATACCTGTAATTCTTGATACGGACATCGGCTATGATATGGACGATACCTGGGCGCTGGCAATGATGCTTAAATCCCCGGAATTGAACATAAAACTGATTACGACTGATACCCAGGATACCACATACAGCGCGAAAATAGTGGCGAAGATGCTGGAGGTGGCGCAACGGACAGATATTCCGGTAGGAGTTGGAATTGACTGCGTGCAAAAGCTGAAAGCACACGGCTATGAGGTGTCGCGCAATCAGATCGGATGGGTGGAAAACTATGACTTGGCATCGTATCCCGGCAAAGTGTACAATGACGGGGTTCGCGCTATCGTCGATACCATTATGAATTCTACGGAGCAGGTGACGCTGATTTGCATCGGGCCGGTGCCGAACATTGCGAAGGCGCTTGAACTGGAGCCAAAGATCGCGGAACGTGCGCGGTTTGTCGGCATGTTCGGCAGCATCAGGCGCGGCTATGGGGGAAACCCAAAGATTTCAGCAGAATGTAACGTGGTCAGTTATCCGAAAGAATGCAGAAAAGTTTTTGAAGCCGCGTGGGATATTACGATCACCCCGCTTGACACTTGCGATTCAGTAAATCTGCAAGGAGACAAGTATCAAAGAATTCTTTCCTGCCAGGACCCGTTGATCAAGGCGATCATTGAAAATTACAAAATTTGGGAATGCCTGAAGACAAAGAAAGAATTACA
>CAIJKT010000095.1 GCA_903821255.1 uncultured Lentisphaeria bacterium
AACCGACCGCTCTTCATGACAGAAATCAGGGGAGGTTATAAAAACTCCGTCCAGTTTTTCTTTCTCGATCATTTCGCGGTAGTCAAGATAACAGTTCGGAGTGTTCTTCAGGTTTTCCTGAATTCTGGCTTTGAAGCGGTCGAGCTGATGGGTTGAAATATCCGCCCCGGCGATGATTTCCACGTTGTCTTCCGGGGTGAGGTAACGGTCGCCCAGGCTGCCTCTGCGACAGGTTCCGATAATGCCTATTCTTAATTTCTTCATTTTTCTTAAATCCTGTTTTAGTTATTTGATGGTTTTCAGTAGTTGCATCATTTTGTCCATCTGCTGTTCGATGGACTTGACCAGTGTGAACTGGGTGCGGCAGCGGTCGAGGTTATGGCCTTCGCGATGGACTTTGAAGTAAACGTCGCCGGACAGAAAATCGGTCAGGAATCTTACGCCGAGTTCCATGGTGATGAGTTTGCCGGCAAATGGCAGATATTCCAGTTCGACCGGGTTTAAAAAATCTCCGGCGGTGGTAAGATAGCCGCGCAGCAGGGCTTCGAACATGTTGAACTGCATTTTTACTTTTGAAAGGTCCTTTTCATCTTCGGCCGCCGGACTGGTGCTGGTTCTGACCATGTCGCCGAAGTCGTAGTGGACTAATCCCGGCATGACGGTGTCCAGATCAATGACGCATACACCTTCGCCGGTCACGTCGTCCAGCATGACGTTGTTCAATTTAGTGTCATTATGGGTAATGCGTTCGGGAATTGCGCCTTGAGCGTTGAGGTTAAGCAGCAGTGATGCATCATTTTTGCGCTTCAGTACGAAGTCTATTTCCTGTCCGGCTTGTTTGACGCGTCCGGCAACATCCGCGGCAATTGCTTTTTCCAGCGCTTCGAAGCGTTTAGGCGTATTGTGAAAGTCGGGAATCGTCTCATGCAGCCTGGCGCCGGGCAGATCAACGAGAGCTTTCTGGAATTCACCGAAAGCCTTTGCGGCCTGGTAGGCCTGCGCCTCCTTTTCAATCACATCGTAAGTTTTGGCTTTTTCAATAAATACATACACCCGCCAGAAATTGCCATCGGCATCCTGATGATAGACTTTACAATCGTTTGATCTGATGATTACGAGCGTGCGGCGCGTGGCGTCGGCGCAGCCTCTGATCTTGTTGAAAATGTGGGTGGTGACGCGGTCGATATTTTCCATCAGGGCAGGGGGATTCTTGAAGATATTGTGATTTATCCGCTGGAAAATATAGTTGATTAAAGTCCCGCCCTGATTGAATGCGGCGCGGTAGGTGTCGTTGATATGACCTGACCCGTAGGGTTCAGCCATAATGTAATCCCCGTAGATTTCAAACGATTCGCTGATTGTTTTAATATCATGTTTCAATGCTGCATGTTTCATTTTTTCACCATTAAAATAATTTATCCGGGTAAACGCCTTTTGCGACAAGAGCCCGGATGCTGTTGACTACGTTGTCTTTGTCTTCACGGTAAGTGATGCCGAACCATGAATCCCGGCTTTCCATTACTTTCACTTCGGCTTTGCCGTCCTTGATAAGTGTATCCGCCACTGACGGGATGTAAAACTCGGACTTTTCCTTTTGCCCGCCGACTTTCAGGAATTCGATGAACAATTTTTCCAGATGTTCGAACAGGGACGGCGTAAAGCCCCACATATTCATGGAGACAATTTCATCGCCGGTCAGGTCGCATTGCGCTCCGTCTTCGATATTTCTGGCGGCATTGCCGTTGCGCTCGATTCTGGTCATTTCAGTAACTGATGCAAGGTGGCCTCCGGTGATTTTACAGATGCCTCTGGAAACCGTGCCGTTGTCGGAAAGCGTATTGCGCAGAATGAAGCCGCACATGCAGTAATCGGCCTTGACGCCGTCCCGGGCGTGGTTCAGATAGCCGGCGAGCAGTTGATAACCGTTGGCACCATAAAAATCGTCGGCGTTGATTACCGCAAACGGTTCGTGAATGACATCTCTGGCACACAGTACGGCATGTCCGGTTCCCCACGGTTTCTGGCGCTGCGGAGGAACGCTGAAACCGGCCGGCAGCTTGTTCAGTTCCTGAAACGCGTATTCAACCGCGATTTTGCCTTCATAACGTTTGCCGATGGTTTCTTTAAACGGAGCCTCTATATCCTTGCGGATGATAAAGACGATTTTACCGAATCCGGCTCTGATCGCATCATAAATCGAATAGTCGATGATGGTTTCACCTGACGGTCCGACCTGGTCAAGTTGTTTCAGTCCGCCATAGCGGCTGCCCCTGCCTGCCGCCAGTACCAGCAATGTTGGTTTCATTTCTGTCATAACTCCTTCTGATTATATTTGCTGTTCTCTTTGAACATGTTTTATGCTAAGGAGCCGTTCAAAAATAACCTTTACATCTTCGC
>CAIJKT010000096.1 GCA_903821255.1 uncultured Lentisphaeria bacterium
CCGGCCAGCATTATGCGCACTCAGCACTAAATGACCGTTTTCCGGCCATTTTAAATGCTCAAAATCCGGCCATTCCTAGTGCTCATCCACATACACAAGGCGTTTAACTTATTGGAACAGCGCGGACTTATCGACAGGAGGCGCGGGAAAGGAATATTTATCAAAAAAAATAATTCTCTTCAGCAGAAAAAGCTAAAGAGTTTTATTTACCTGCTGCCTGATTATGTAAGAATGGAAAGCAACCCGCTGGATAATTACGGTCTGAACATATTGACGGGAATAGAACAATATTCCCGGCAGGCGGAATCCAACATGATTTTTAAGCGGATAAACATCGATTATGATGTTTCAGTACTGAATTCCCAGATTAATGATATGAATGTGGACGGCATCATTGTCCACAAAGGGATCCCTGATGCAATCATCAGAAAACTTTTCCCCGTCGGGCTCCCCATAGTAACCGTGGGCAGAACCAGCGAACTGCCAGAAATTGGCGCCGCTGCGCCTAATTTCATCGATTCATTTTTTGAACTTTTCAAAAAACTCGCCGGAAATGCGATCTCAAATATCTGCGTGCTTTACTGCAGCGGAGATCCTTCAAATACAGAGTTTGCCATCCTGAAAGAAATAGCGCATCTCTCAAAAATAAAAGGAATTAATTTTATTGACTTCTATGATCACACTCTTGGGTATAGTTCGGCAATTGCAAAAATTATTGAAAAACAGATCTGCGGCAATTCACTGCCGGAAGTCTTTTGCTGTTTCAACGACTGGATCGCCAAACATACAATTGATGCTCTGGTGAAATCGGGCAAGTCGGTTCCCGGCGATGTCGGAGTTATTGGCGCGCTCGATTTTGAACTGGCCAGCCAGATCAAACCAGCCTTGACAACCCTCGCCATAGATCCCCAGAAAATCGGCTATAAAGCTGCTGAACTTCTGCATAATATGCATAACGGGGCAATGCCTGTAACCGAACGCATTCCAATGGTGCTTATCCAGCGCGAATCTTTTAAATTCAACAAAAATCTCAAGGAGGACTAATATGCCTGAAACAACAAAAGACAGTACCCGTTTTTTTACATTGATAGAGCTCCTGGTTGTCATTGGAATCATAACTATTTTATGCAGTTTACTGCTTCCCGCGCTCAACAAAGCGAGACAAACAGCCAGAGGCATACAATGCGCCAGTAATCAGAAACAGATGGGAATCGGTTTTTTGAGTTACCTGAATGACTGCAACAGCCTGCCGGTGGGAAGCACCTCCTCGCCTACCGGATCATGGTGTTTTCAAACGGCCAAATATGTCGGCGTAAAATGGGGCGCCGCAAATACATTTCCTCTCGTCGGACCGGCGATCTTTTACTGTCCGTCATCGCAACTGTCGACCCTGATCAGCAGTATCCCGCTATACAATTTAAGCTATGGCTATAATCGATTTTATTATGATCCAAGTTATAACGGCGCGTATTATAACTATCATAAGATACCGACTCCAAGCGCTTACTTCCTGACGGGGGATATTAAGTACTATGCAACCGATGTCGATATGTCATCTGTCGTAACTTACGTGATCGGCAACAGAAACAGCCTGGCCGAGGCTTATGTCAGCTATTTTTCATATCGGCACAAGTCGCAGCAGAACATTCTTTTTATGGATGGGCATGTTGCCCCCAGACGCAGAGGTGTTGACGGACTTCCGCTGGATGTAAAATACAGTTACAAATAATAAAGAAGGGAATATCAATGAAGCAGAAATCATTTTTTTCTCCAATCATACGGGGAACTATCTTAATGCAATGCATATTGAGCATGGCCGCGCTGCATGCAACGGAAGAAAAGTTGTCAATAAAAGCGTCAAAATTGTGCTTTGAACGTGCCAATTCCAATACCAGGGGAAAAGAGATATTTTTGAATGGACGCAAGATAGGAGAAGTTCCAGTATCGACAGACAAAGGCTTCCAAAATGTCTCCATTGAAATTCCACTGGAAGCGCTTCCGAGTGTCGCGACTATAAATATAGTTAATATTGAAAACAAACCATCTGACCCTAAAAAAAGTGCAGGGAAAGACCTTTTTACAGTTAAAAATATTTTCATGGAAGTTACAGACAGCAGCGCAGGCAGAACAATCTCCGATATTGTCAGCGGCCCTTTGAACAGCTTCAAGACTGGATTTGTCGATACAGAAAAAGGGAAACGGGAATATACCTATTCAGGCGCGCCGCTGTCTGAAATAAGATTGACTTTGCCGACCGGCAGACTCGGCTATATGAAACAGCCTTTCTTTGAAAATAAGACCGGCCTGCTATATAGAGATGACGGCAGAAAAAAGTGGCACGGCCTGGATGAGGTCTGCCTGCCCGATACCAGCCGGCGGACCATGTGCAATCTCCGGGTGCATGAGCTGGTTTCTTATCCGAAGGAATATTTACTGGAGATGATGGACAGGCACAATGCGTCCATACTGCTCCTGAGTTACAGCGACGCGATGCTCAAAAGCCAGAAAGACAAAATAGCCTTTCTCAGACAGCATGGAATTAAAATAGGCATTATGTACAGCGGGATTCCCGCCAGTTCCAGAGTGCCGGAATCCGCTGAATATAAAGAGTTCTTTTTGAAACTCGCGGAGTGGTCAAAACTGACCGATATGGCAGGCATGGATGAATGGTTCCTTTCTCCGCCGGTACTGAAAACCGACGGGGGCAAAGCCACTGAAATAACCGAGAAATTCCTCGCTGCATTCGGGAAATATTCCGGTTATTCATCTGAAGACGCGAAGTGGGCCTTTAAAAACCATACCTCTGATGATCCGAGGGCCTTGAAGGCGTGGGAATTCTGCGACAAAGTACAGAATGATTTTGCCAGGGAATTCGTCCGGGTTGCAAAAAGCTCAAATCCCCAAATCACAACCTGGGTTTCGCACGTTACGAAAAACTGGAATAAAAGTGTCACATGTGTGGACAGCGCAATAAATGATTTTGATGAGATTTTGGACTGTCAGACTTACTGGTATGGACGTTTTGCGAAGGACTCCCTGAACAGTCCCGTGCTTACCGCTCCGCTCGGAAGAGGAAAAATCTTCAAGGCGGAATATCCGGGAAAATTCCTCTGGATGGGGATTGATCCGGGATTCGTCGGGGAAAAAGGAGAAGAGGCCAGAGAGAATTCATGGGGCAGACAAACCTACAACAATACGCCTGAAGAGGTTGTTCCGTATCTGGCATTACTGTATGCGGTAAGTGACGGCGTATTTGTTGAAAGTTCAGGCGGCGGAGTCTGGCTGAAAAGAGACAAGCCTTCGACAGACGGTAATTTTTATGACAAATTCGCGGATGTCACTGCCCTGGTTTCTAAAATTGTGCCCTATGTCAAATCATACAAAAAGAGCGATATCGCCTATTATTATGATCCGGACGCTGACTGGGAAATAATGAGAAAAGTTTACAGTTTTACCGGGCCGCGGGAAACCAATGAAGTGGCTATCGGCCTGCTCCAGCAATTTTGCGATCTGGATGTTACAAAAGATACTGGCAAATATAAAAATGTAGTTTATGCGGGCATGCTTCTCCCTGCCAAATTCGACTATGCCGGGCAGAATATTTACCTGATGTTCGCTCCCGGATATGATGAAAAAGGCAACAAAATACCTGAAGAGCAACTAGCCGGAAAATTGGATATTAAAGGTTTTGAACCACTGGGTAAAAACTTTTTTCCGTCTGACGGCTTCAATGAAAATGGTTCCAGGGATCTGTTGAAAATTTCAGGTCTGTTGAAAGAAACCCTCAGTTCGGGAAAAATAATCAGGGGCGCGGCGTACCCGACCCGGAAAGCTTCATATTCCGACTCAAATGATTATTTTCTGATCGGCGCTCATAATAAAAAAGGCAATGTCCTCCTGAATTCCCTGTGGCCCAGTTTTATTCAACAGGATGTGTCCAAAAAATTAATAATGAAAGATCTGGACTATTTCGGCTGGACAAAGAGAAATTGTCCTCAGGTTGACGGTACGGATAAAATTGTGGCGGTTGCTTTCAGAGACCCCAGAACCGCAGTTCTGGACTTCGGCAGTGAAGCTTCTTTTGCCACGGTCAGGATAATCATATTCAACGGAAGTGACGGCGTTGTGCGCAATGAAACGATCAGTTATGCCAGAGGCATGAAAATAGAACTGCCGCCATTAAACGTTCTGGTGGCACAGGGAATTGAGGATAAGAAGAAAAATTGAAGGAGGTCAACAAGCAAGCTGACAGGCTTGAAAAGTAGATATTTCTGGATGAGAAAGCAATCTTAAGACACTGAACTTTTATAACGATTCATTAAGCCTGGAGGTGTAGAATGAATGCTAATTCCGAGAAATGCATGTTCCGTCAATTACGGCGGGAGGTTCCAGCGCGACAGCAAATGAAGCCGGCAGGCCGTTCCGGTTTTACACTGATAGAGTTGCTCATAACGATTGCCATCATAGCAATCCTCGCCTCGATGCTGCTGCCGGCGCTGCAGAAAGCGCGGGAAAGAGGCAAACAGATAAGCTGCCTCAGCAACATGAAGCAGTCGGCAATCGCCTTTATGAATTACGACGCGGACAATAACAGTTGGTATCCGGCCGGCACTTCGACGGATACAAAGCCTAATGGTTCCTGGTGTTACTCATTAAGCCGCTATATCGGACTGGACTGGCCTGTCGGCAATCAGTATTATCCTAAAGGCGGCTCTCCGGTTTTTTATTGCCAGTCAGCCAAAGAAGGAGTAAGTGATATATATACTTCGCAGATTCCTTCTCCGAAAACCCTTTATTACTTGAGTTACGGTTACAACAGAGCGCTGCACGAAATACGCAACACCGGACCTGACTGGATATCGGCCAAGTCCACACAAATTAAAAAGCCGCAGATATTCCTGATGATGGCTGATTATGAAGTAGTCAGCACTTTAGGAAAAGGCTACGCAAACGGTTCAAATTACTCAACCGCGGTAGGCACATATGTGGGTTATCTGAATTCATTCGCCTACTGGACCACAGACCAGTACGCATACCGGCATGCCGGCAAACTCAACATCCTTTTCGCCGACGGACACGCCACTGCCAGAACTCCGCGGGCGGACGGAATGCCTCATGATTTCTATCTTATAGAAAGGGGACCGAAGGCACAGTATTACGAGTAAACCAATAAGACCACAAACGCAGAGTATGGAAAAACCTTATAATGCCGGATAAATGGCGGGGAATAATAAATTTACGGAAAAGATTCCGCAGGAAGTCCGTTTGCATTTCTCTTTGCCTGGTTGTGCTGCAGGCAGCAGTTTATGCCAATAAATCTTAACAAAAAATTCCAGGAAGGCCCACAAACAAATGAGAGAACTTGAACGACAAACAAACATGCTTGGAAAAAATCGAATTTCCCCCGATGGAAACAATTACCCTGTACTGAACTTTTACAAACCGGTAAAAGTCCTATGCCTAATGCTGCTATTGTTTCTGATCGCGCCATGCGGGCAGACTGCCGGCGTTGAGAAAAACTCGACATGGACTTTGAAAAAGATTAATGGCGTAACCACTATTTTTCATAATGACAAGCCGGAAATCCTTAATATGGTTTATTCCGAAGACACCAAGATGCCCAGAATTACCACAACCCTCTCTCAGATTTTCTCCCGGGAGGCCGGGGTGAACACGTACCAGTTGCCGACAGATGCGGACTGGGAACCGTTGGAGATTCAAAACCGGGTCCACGAAGCAAACCTCATTAAAAGGATATCTTTGCTCCTGGAAGATTCGCCGGAGGCGCACATCCTGATCAGGATACTGCTATGGCCGCCTAAAGACTGGCTCCAGAAATATCCTGAGCACATGGTGTGGAATGAATCAGGCGTGATTCCCGTAAATAAAGACTACCCGCGCGCCCCCGTGTCGCTAATGTCTGATTTATACACTGCCAGGGCCGCTGAAGCCGTGGCGAGAATTGTCGAGGCTGTGGAAAAAAGCAAATACGCCTCAAGAATAATGGGGTATATGCCATGCATCGGCAGCAGCGGCGAGTCAAATGTATACCGGTACGGGGATTGCCTCGCGGATTATTCGCCGGTGGCCCAGGAGGCATTCAGAAAATATCTTCTCAAGAAATACGACAGCATTGAAAAGATAAATACGGCTTTGGGCACCAAAATTAAAGACATTGCGGAAATAAAAATTCCATCGGAAAAAGATTTTCAGACAGACGCGAAAAAATGTTTTTTAACTCCGCAGGAGAGCCGGCTGCCAAGAGAGTATTATGTATTTTCAGAAGAAGTTCTTGCCGATAATATTTTAAAAATATGCCATGCGGCCAAAAATAACGGTCCGGGCAAACTGGTTGGAACATTTTACGGGCAGATCGTGCAGGCCGGCCAGTGGGGCGTAAGAGAACATTTGACTTACGGCAGATATTTCTGGAAAAGAATTGCCAGTTCGCCGGATTTCGATTTTGTATCGACTCCTGCATTTTATAAATACTCCGGGGTGGAGCATGCGCTGGCAATGCAGGGGCTGCTTGATTCCATAAATCTTTACGGCAAAGCATTTATAATTGAATATGACCGGCCGACTCATCTGCTCTGTTATCTCCCGATGCTCGCGACAACCTGGTATTGCGGAAGCGCTGTAAGCGACGGACTTACCCCGCGTGAAGTGTCGGAAGCCGGCAGGGGATTTGATATTTACAAAAAGAATCAGGATGTTGATTATGGTAAAAATTTCAGAGACTTCTTTGTTGAAAAGGAAAATCAGGGACGTCCGGCCTTTAAATTTGTTCCTCAATCGGACAGGTGCCCCGGCAGTATGCAGGAAACGATTAATAACATCAGACGTTTCACTGCTTTTTGCGTGACTAATCCCGCCGCCGGGATGTGGTGGTGGGACCAGGAGGGAACAAGACGCAGAACTATCGGCGGCATGGCCTTCAATCATCCGCGATTGATGCAGGAAATTAAAAATACCGGCGAAATATTTAAAAAGGCGGTACTTATGAACCGGTCGTCAAGGGCCGAAGTCGCCGTCTTTTATGACAATAATTCAATTTTTTACCGGGTCCCCGGAAAAGGCCGTGATTATCTGGCCGATGCGTTTGTCACAAACCGCATGATTCTTGGCGAGTCGGGCATTCCATTTAACGAATACTTCTTTGATGAAATAGAGGATATCCCGAATATCGGGCAGTATAAGATGTTTATATTCCTGAACTCCAATTATGTGACAACTGAACGCAGAAAATGGATAACTGAAAATTTAAAAAAAGACAATAAGACTTTGATATGGTTTTTCGCAAGCGGACTGATTGATGAGAACGGGATAAAAGTAAAAAATATTGAAGGGCTTACAGGAATAAAGTTCAAAGAAGAAAATGAACCGGAAATAATGGCCTGTTCCATAAACAGATACGCCGATACGCCAGCCAGCCGTATCCCGGAGAAGTATCAGTCATTCGGCAATTTTGAATCGTCAAAGCTTTATAGTCCCTGGTATTCGGTAAGTGATCCTGATGCTGTAATTATGGGTAAAAGCCTGATTAATAAAAAAGCGGTTTTCGCGATGAAAAAGTTTCCGGCCTGGAATTCCGTAGTCATGCCGAGCGGTCCGATTCCTGTTCCGCTATTCAAAAATCTGGCGAGGCTTAGCGGAGTTCACTTTTACACTGATAAGGAAAATGTTGTAGTATGTGCGGCCAGGGACTTGCTGTCAATCCATACCTATCGCGATCACAAAGGCGAATTAATCATTAATCTGCCGGACGATGTCAGCGGCTGTACTGATATGTACACCGGCGAGAATTATCCCGTTGAAGCAGGACACATTAAGCTGAATGTTGACGGCTTTACCGTTAAACTTCTTCATATCGAGCACCGTTAAGACCCCACTCCGCTTTCAGGATTTGTTAATACCGGATAGTGATCTTAAAGCAGGCAAAGATTACGGTCCGGTATATTTTTATGTCTGAAATTCTTCAATCAAACTGTAAGAAAAGCAACAATCCATATTACGCCAGTTTTTCGTACTCCTATTGACGCTATCAATGTTATGGGGTAAATTAACGGGACTTATATTTATGAAAAACATTACTCAAGGAATAATAAATAAATGCCAATCATAACTGAATTGAAAAACCCCGGTTTACAATACCGCCCGGTTCCGTTCTGGAGCTGGAATGACAAGCTGGACCCGCAGGAACTGCGCAGCCAGATCAACCTGATGCATGAAGCCGGCCTCGGCGGTTATTTCATGCACGCGCGGGGCGGCCTGCTGACCGAATATATGGGAGAAGAGTGGTTCGACTGCGTCCGGGCAAGCATCGACGAAGGACGCAAACTCGGAATGCACAGTTGGGCCTACGACGAAAACGGCTGGCCCAGCGGATTCGGCGACGGCCGCGTCAACGGACTGGGATTAAGTTATCAGCAGAAATATCTGCGCCTGAAACCAGTCAAAACAGTTGAAGCGGCGCGGACTGAGCATACGATCGCCTTTTTTCGCATTGACGGCACCGTGACCGAACTTGCCAACTGTCCTGATACTGAGGTGCTGCACTGCTATTACGACGTCAATCCCTATTATGTCGATACCCTCGATGCCGAAGTGACCAGAACTTTCCTCGAGAAGATTTATCAACCGTATCAGGAGCATCTTGGACGCAATGACTGGCAGGAACTGGCCGGGTTCTTCACCGACGAACCGCAGGTGTCGCGCAACGGTATTCCGTGGTCATTTATCCTGGAATCTGAATATGAAAAAGCGTATGGCGAAAAACTGCTGCCGCTGCTGCCTCAGCTCCTACTGGATTGCGGCGGTTTCCGGCGGACCCGGTACCGCTTCTGGCGGCTGGTCACGCTGTTGTTCATGAATAATTTCATGAAACAGATTTATGACTGGTGCGAAAACCATGGCACCAAAATCACCGGGCACCATGTGCTGGAGGAAACCTACTATTCCCAGCTCACTTCCAACGGCGCGATCATGCCGCAATACCAGTACTACCATATTCCAGGCATGGACTGGCTGGGGCGCCACATCAAACCGGTAACCACGCCGGTACAGTTGGCTTCGGTCTGCGCCCAGACCGGCAAAAAACAGATTCTCTCGGAAACCTTTGCGCTCTGCGGCTGGAACGTCAAATTTGAAGAGCTTAAATGGATTTATCAATGGCAGATGGTGCATGGCATTAATCTGCTCTGTCAGCATCTGGAGAGCTATTCGCTCAAAGGCATCCGCAAACGCGACTATCCGGCGTCGCTGTTCCGCCATCAGCCGTGGTGGAACGATTACAGGCAGTTCAATGACTACATTTCACGCCTTGGCGTGCTGCTGTCCGAAGGCGAAATCCGGACCGATGTGCTGATATTGCACGGCCAGTCCAGCGCCTGGCTCAGTTTTGCCGGGGAACACAACAAAATACTGGACCGCTATTTCGACAGCTTCAATCAACTCAGCGAACTGCTCGACGCAGCTCACATTAACTATCACTACGGCGATGAAACCATGATCGCCATGCATGGCGCGGTGACCAGCGGCAAATTTGTCGTCGGCAAACAGCGCTACGGCGTCCTGATCATGCCGCAGATGAAGAATTTCTCGCCGGAGGTCTATGCTCTGGTGCAGCAATTTGTCGCGGTGGGCGGCCGGGTGCTGGCGGTGAAGAACCGGGTGGAAGATTCACCGTTCTACATCGGCGGCGAACACGCTGAAGGCTTCGCCGCGCTGGCCGGCAAAATTACCTGGTTCGATACCGAGTCGGAACTGGCGTCCGCGATGCATCGTCATACCGCATCCTGTCCGGTGGTGAAAGCCGGAACCAGTGCGATAGACGACTTTAGCGCGCAACTCAAGGAAATTGCCTTTACCCGCCGCTATTTCAGCGATCTCGGAGGCGCTCCTGCTGACATTTATTACTTTACCAATAGCGACCTGAAAAACGGTTACGATGCGGAAATCCACCTTGCCGGCAAAACTGTTGAGCGCTTCGATCCGGCGACCGGGGAGTTTGTCCCGGTCTGCTTCCGGATGACGTCAGACGGACGGCTGGCGATACCGCATTATTTCTGCCCGGTGGGCGACCTGGTGCTGGCGGTTCGGACGGCGGCGGTTTCCGCTTCCGCAGTGGATTTCTTCCGCCGCGACCCGGTGCAACTGGAATCAGGAGTTACGGCGATTTGTCTGGACGGCGAATATTGCATTGATTCAATGACGTCGAATCTGCTGACACTGGATTATTGTTCGTTCGCTTTCGACGGTGAACTCCAGGCGGAGAATGAGTACGTCATGTCGATCCAGGACCGCCTGCTGCGGCTGAAACGCCCGGTTAACCTGAAAATGGACTTCAAGTTTTATATCGCCGATGATTATGATTTCACCGCTGATTTATTCCTGGTCATGGAAATTCCGCAGCATTTCTCGCTGGCGGTCAATGGCCGGATGATGGCGCTGGACGACTGCGGCTTCCTGTTTGATCCGGCATTCCGCAAAATCAACATCGGCAAGGCGGTGAAGGTCGGGGAAAATATTATCTGCCTGCAAACGCTGTTCTCGCAGCCGGATTCGGTTTATAAATGCATCGAGGCGGCGGCGATTTTCGAATCGGAGAAAAATAAACTCTCCTACACCATGGAAATTGAGGCGATCTATCTCGCCGGCAGTTTCGGGGTCAAGACCGTCGGCGAATTTCAACAACTCGAGCGCGAAGCAGTGCGCTGTCCGCGCGGCTTCACCCTGGGACGCCATCCGGAAACAGTGACGCTGGGTAAAGCCCATGAAACCGGGTTGCCGTTCTTCTGCGGCAAGCTAAATCTGTCGCGCGACTTCACCGTTGAACCGGGGCAGGAATGCGGCCGCTACCTGCTGTTCGACCGGCAGATGGCAATCGTTTCCCGCTTCCGCATTAACGGGCAGGAACTTAATCCGCTGATCTGGAAACCGTTCAGCATCTGCCTCGACGGCCTGCTACGGCCGGGCGTGAACCATCTGGAAATCGAGCTGACCAACAGTCTGCGCAACATGCTCGGGCCACACCACCTGGCGGAAGGTGAATCCTACGCAGTCGGTCCGTTCTCCTTCTATAAGGAACCCGGCGTTTTCGCCAGGAAGTGGGACGGCGGCCAGGTGGATTGGAATGACGACTACTGCCTGGTGGAATTCGGCATCGACCGGCTGCGCATTGTATAATAATCATTAAAGAGTGAATGTGAAACGACCACGGTGCCATTCCGGCACTTCGGTCGTTTATTGTCAACATGCAAATATTAATCGATAATATCTTATTAATCAACCACTTGTAAGATTTATTCAACTTTGCCGGATAACGCGGCCACCGAAAGCCGCTCAGCAACAAAGAATCAGAAAATTCTTCGCACTGATTCAGCCTGAAAATCCTGCTCATGCGATTTTTTTCAAGAAAAAAATATTCTTC
>CAIJKT010000097.1 GCA_903821255.1 uncultured Lentisphaeria bacterium
GAACGAGCTTATTGCTGAAGCCGAAATAAATACCGCTATAACAAATTGCCATAGTCTTTTCATCATAATCTCTCCATTTTGTAATTTATGGTATTTTGCTTTAATTACTTAAAATTCAAGACATGTATAATTAATAATTATTAAGTTTAACTTCATTTAATCTTTAATTTTTCATGCATCATTTTATTGTTATCAGCGGTACGGTTACTTTTCGACGGTTTATACTATTACAATAAAACTTATCTGCGGTCTAGGATTTCCTGAGCGGTCAGTGCCCGCTTGCAGACTAGAATGGAATCAATCTGGCCTCGGAGAGGCCATGAATCGATCCATGAACCAATCATCAAATCATGGGCCGCATTACTAATATTTGCACCGGCCAGCGAACTTGCGCTTGCGCTGCCGGCGGAATTGCCGTCAACATAGAACACTGCATTCCCGCTGCGGGTTACCGAAACCCCCACGGTATGCCAGGCGGCATCGTTCAAGCCCAGATTGCTGTTGGAGCTTAACCACAACCGGGTCGTGCCATTGCTTATCATGAAAATCAACGCGCCGTTGTAGTACACTAAACCGTAACCGGCATCAGCGGGGCTGCCCGCCCCTTTGGTAACGATGCCGGCATAAGTTCCCTGTGACGCGTCCAGTTTTACTTTGGCAATGATTGTCATGTCGTTGGACCCCATTTCCAGGCTGGAATCATGACCGCAGTTAACCCGGTCATTTGTGCCGTCAAGCGTAAGCACATCATTTCCAAGCAATGCGCCGTTTAACAGGGTTCCATTATTACTGTAAATACCGGAGTCGAACGGATTGCCGGAAGTTTCATTAAACTGCATGTCGAGAATGATATTCCCGGACAGATCGGACATTTCCGTTGCGGAAAGGGCTTTTTTGTAGATGCGGATGTTATCCATTTGTCCGTTAAGGTAATTTCCCGCCGCCCAGCAGCCGGCAGTCAAATTTTTAGCAGTATTAGTAATGTCCGCCGATGCCATTGACGACGCGCTTACCGTGCCCTTGGACACGCCGTCCACGTAAAATTCCGCGTTGCCGCTGCGGGTCAGTGAAACACCGACCGAATGCCATGCATTGTCTTTCAAATTGAACGCTGTCGGCGCAGTCAGAAACGGTCTTGAACTGCCGTCGCAAAGGACCAGCACCATCTTCTGAGTATCTGTGCGGTACACGAAGGAATAGCCGATCTCTGCCGGAGACAGACTTGCCGCGCCTTTGGAAACAATCCCGGCATAGGTTCCTGACTGGGAAGTGGAGATTTTTACTCTGGCGACGATGGATAAATCCAGTTTGCCCATTTCCAGGGTTGATTTATTGCCGCAATCGACATAATCTCCGGAACCGTCAAGCGACAGAACCCCGCCTGCCAGCGCGGCGTTTCCGTATAATGTGCCGTTACTGGCAAACACCGAGGCATCACAAGCGGTAGTGCCGCCATTTTCATTGCAAAGCAGTTTTAACGTCAGCATATTTTCGATATTATTCTCAAGGACATAAACTTTTGATCCGTATGCCGGAATTGACACCGTAAACTGATTGCTGACGATTTGCGCCTCGATTTCATTGGTGAAGAAATTTCTTGCCGCTGTCGCGGTATATGACAGTCCGGAGATGGTGAAAGTGACGGGCTGGGCAGAACTCTGTTCATTGGTAACAATTATATATCCATCCCCCTGATAATCACGGGTGCCGAAATCAATCAGACTATTATTTGAACTCAGGCTCCAGCTTGTCCAGTGCGGCATCCGGATGACCGGCAGCAACTGGTCGATTTCACGCCGGATATTCGGCAGATCATTCCACCACGGCTGGTTCTCAATCGGAACGGCATCACTGCTCTGCGAACCGCCGTCTATATCATCTTTCCAGAATCCAATGGCTTTGGCGCCTTTGGCAATCGCGGTAAATACTCGCGGGCGGAACAGCATTCCAACACCATGATTAAGCTGGGCTGTCACCGCCGGATTTTTCTGCTGCTCGACATTCCACAATGTGACAATCCCGAGAGCGCCGCGAGTCTCATCCGGATATGAGGCAGCGGTATCCTGGGTTATATAATCCCCGGCAATATCGGTCATGACGACATTGCCGCAGTTATATTTGCGCGCAATACCTTCATTGCCCTCAAGTGCGTAGACCGGATGCATCCGGTTGCTGTTCGCATCCACATCAAGTTCTTTAATCTTGTTAATCACGGACAACGGATTATCCCATTCGCTATAGCTGTTTTCATTGTCCCAGTAATACCACAGCAGACTGCTCATCAGATTATTGTTCTTAATTTCGTTGATCCTGGCAGTCAGCAGGGTAAGGTTGCCATAATCAGCCCCGCCGGTATTGGTATAATTGGCAATCTGAAATCCTGACATCATGCCGTCCGGATTAAAAGTGGAGGTTGCGTCTTTAGCCCGCTGAATCGCATCGTATGCGCTCGCCCACATCTGGGTATTGAAACCCTGCGCAGAATAGACAGTCCAGTCCGCCCGGCGGTTGTCAGCATAAATGCCGATCGGGAAAAATGGGCACCACTCCCCGTTTTTATAAATTTCAACATTTCCCAGTTCGTCAACTTTGGTGATTGCACCGTTAAATGGCGTTTTTGCCGTCGGCGCCTGCTCAAAACCAATGCCTTCACCTAAATAAAAGTTATCTACCCAGACGGTGCCGGCATAGCCAAGCGGTTGAAACATAAAATAATTCTTCACTTTAACAAATACCTCGCCCGGTTGCGGACGGAACAGATAGACGCATTCCTGCCAGGAACCTGAAGCGGTAACACTTTGATCGGATCCAGGAGCATTGCGCACAAAAACCTGGCTTGAATTATAATAACCGACATATAAACTCGGCCCGGCTGGCGGGAAAGTGTCACTGCGCATGTAATATGATAATGTATAAGTCTTTCCCGGAGTGACAGGGATAAGCGCGGATTCAATATAACTGTAATTGGTTGTCGGGTAGGGAATGGTCATTTTGAATGACCCGGTGCCGGCGTCCCGCGACACGGAAGAATCATACATGCCGTTGCGGATTACCCAGCTAGTCGAACCGCTGATGTCCGGATTGGTTACCAGATTTGTGCCGCCGCGTTGAAGGTGCGGCTGGTCGGCGAAAAGGCTGAAGCATGAAATAATGACAATAAAACATCCCGGCAGTAGTCCATTGAGTTCTCTCATTTTCTATTTTCTCCCTGTGTTTCATGTTTTTACGGCGCGAAAAGCCTGCAAGATAATAAATATTACCCCTTCTTTGTTTATTTTTTAATGAGGGGGAATATGCGCAATAACGCATATCCCTGCCAGATTTGTTTTACGGCGCGACGTTGGCCGGATCTATCGCATACGGGCTCCAGAAATAGGATCTGGTGAACTGTGCAGTCCAGCCGCCGCCGGAATTGGCATCCGGCACCTTGCCGTAAGTTCTGTTCTCAAGATGCCCGTCGCAGAATACTACATTTGTGCTGTTATTATACATGCTTTTGCCGCCGTGGCGATAACCTAACGGATAAGCGCCGGCGCTTGGCAGGAGCACTGGAGCATCCTGCCTTGTGTAAGAACCCATAGAACTGTTGGCGTCAGCAACTAAATGTGTTTCAGTCGGTTTCTTAAATCTGCTTATCTTTCTTAAAATATTCTTGGTTAAGGCATAAGGCGACGAAGTTCCCACCCCGGGGTTGGCGATAGCATCATTATAGCCGTAAGTATATACATTTACCGAATAATTAGCCTGCGTGGGACAGGACATCGGACTGCGGGAGTCAGGCATTACAATGCCATAATACACTGATGCATTACGCGTTGCGGGAAGATAAGGGACGAGAAATCCCACACCTTTTACCGATCCGTTCCAGTACTGCGACGGAGAACAATAGGTCCTTCCCACCGGCAGACTGTCATTGTTGTCATTGGTGTAAAACGCGAATGCCTGTCCGAGTTGCTTAAGATTTCCTGCACATTCCGTGGCTCTGGCCTTTTCCCGCGCTTTGTTCAGCGCCGGGAGCAGCATGGCGGCCAGGATGGCTATGATTGCGATCACAACCAAGAGTTCGATGAGTGTAAACCGTGACTTTTTCATTTCTAAACCTCCTTTATTTGGTTTATTTTGGTTCCGTGCTTTGTCTTTTTACTAATTTACATTGTTTCAAGCGCAGTTTGCCTTTGCCGGTCACTGGATCAAACCATTTTTCCGGTTCTTCCAGCATTTCCACCGCCATCCTGGCGAATTCAGCATAACCGTAATCAATGGTGGAAAGCGGCGGATTCAGCATTCGCGCATCGGGGTAGCCGCAGGTGCCCATCACTGCGACATCCTGCGGGATGCGGAGCTTCAATTCATTCAGCGCGTCATAGACGTAAATTGCGTAAAAGTCGGAAAAGCACAGGATTGCTGTGGGTTTGACCGGATTTGAACAGAACGACTTGACGGTTCCGATAATTTCCTGACGGTCAAATTTAGTTAGACGAATCAACGATTTGTCAGGGACTGCATGATATTTTTCCAGCAATTGTAAAGTTTCCGTCAGAGAATAATCCCGTAAACCGGTGCTGACATTGTCGGTATGGCCAATTATCGCAATTTGCCGGTGTCCGAGCCCGGCCAGATATGCGATTGCCGCTTCCCATCCGTCCTTTTCTGAAACAGCGATACAGGGGAGGCCGGTGACTTCCGCGTCATCCATCGTGCCGTGAGTAATAACGACCGGAACCCCGGCAGATTTAATTTTTGCCAGAAACGGTTCATCCCCGTTGAAACTGTTCGTCACATTCGCAATCCCGACGATATGGTTGGATTTGACAAACTTCCGGATATCGGATTCGGAAAACATATCTATTGCAGTATTGGTCGTGATAAATGCCTTCAATTGTTTTTCTGTGTCGCAAAGGGTCAGTTCCGGCACAATATTATGCAAGGGCAGCTCAAAACCTCTGTCCGCGCCGTGAATTACCATGATGGTAGCCACATCCGGAGTTGCGCCGTCAGGATATATAAACGTGCCTTTGCCGTGGATGCGCTTGATGAACCCGTCATTTTCCAGCCGGTCAAGCGAGGCCCGCAGCGTTATTCTGCCCACGCCCAGTTCCCGGGCCAGATCAGTTTCCCGCGGCAGTTTTCCGCCCGAAGGCAGTCTGCCGGAGATGATATCCCGCTTCAGTCCAAGATAGATTTTATCTTTTTTAAGTTCCAGCGTTTCCATAATCTTAAAATCCTGATCATGACATTTCAGAGGTTCTGTAAGGTATTATAAGGCATGCTTGAAAAAAAGTCAAGACCTTATAGAACTTTTACAGCAAAAAAGAATGAAA
>CAIJKT010000098.1 GCA_903821255.1 uncultured Lentisphaeria bacterium
ATAATTCCATTGACAGAATGCTTCAGAGCCATGCCGAGGGACTGTCCTATATTCAGGCGCAATCCGCGGATATGGAATTGATCTATAATCTGGCTCGTGAGCGGATCATGAATCTGATTATCGGACATGCCGGAAAGCATAACGCTCCATACAGCGGCAAATATTTGGTCCAGCTTTCCGAACAGCTGCAAAAAGAATATGCAGCTTTCGAAGCGAATATCCGCGACAGTTTAAAAGTCGCTATTCCCTATATGGCGCAATCATATTACCTGATGGCGCTCAATACGCTTGAACTTGGCGGCAATATTGATGTTCTCGGAAATATCGACAAGGAACGTATAAAATACATGGTTGAATCCGCGTTCAACGATGTCGCCGGTGCGACTAAGCAAATGCGGGATGTCGAGATCCGGCACTTGCGCAATATTTCGGCAAAGGTATTCCGGGAAACTTCATTGACTGGCGAAACAAGGGGGACTGTCTCCCGTCGCCTGCTGAATGAGGCAACCAGCCTGCCGGGGTTTAGATTTATTGATAAATCCGGACGCAAATGGGACACCAAATCTTATTTCGACATGCTGGGCCGTACCGTATTGATGAATGCCGGGCGCTCCGGCTATCTGGATGCCTGCGCCGCAAATGGTAATGACATTGTCCGGGTGACGGTTTCCGCTCATCCCTGCCCGCGCTGCGCCGTCTTTGAAAACCGTCTGCTGTCCATCAGTGGCAAAACTCCCGGACTGCCGACCGTTGACTATGCAATCGGCCGCGGTCTCTTTCATCCGAATTGCACTCACAGCCTGGTTGCGGTCCCGCCTGCCATGGTCGAAAAATATTATAACTCCATCGGCCGCGCCAATACCGGCGTAAATTCGCCTGGCAGAGAGGGAGTTGATAATCCGGAAGCGTGGAGCCAGTACCGCAAAACACAAACACTTTCCAAGCGCAAATCCGGCCCGATGGCTGATATTCTCGGCCTGGACAAAGTTAATCTTGAAGGCATTCCATCACAATGGAGATCTGACATCGAAAACCACATGGCAAAACTATACGGTACTTATGACAGTAAGATGGAGAGTATTGGCATGAGGCACATGCCGGATTCAAAAGGATCTGTTACTGGCGGAACCATAATGCACCTTAATACTGAATCATTCTCAAACAGAGAAAATTATGTCAAAGAGTTAAAAGATGAAATAAAAGAAATGTTCAAGGTTAATGTTGATAAAGATAAAATGTCTCTTTACACTCCGACTCATGAATTTGGACATACTGTATTTAATACGGCATTTTCAAACGGAAAATTAATTGATGAAATGAAAAATATCAGGGGAAATTATCTGGATTCACTGCAAAAAGCAGACAGTAATGAATTTTCTAAAATATTTTTATCTAATTATGCTAGAAAAAATTTGAATGAGTTCTTTACAGAAGGCTTTACGCAGTATATACTTAATAGTAATCCTACTTTGGTAGCGCAGGAAATAGGCGCATTTGTAGAAAAATATTTAAGGAAAAGCAAAAATGTGTGATTAATAAAGTACCAATTGCTTCTCAAGCAGATGCTAAGATTTAAGATCCCACTAATTCCGG
>CAIJKT010000099.1 GCA_903821255.1 uncultured Lentisphaeria bacterium
CAGAAAGCGTAGGCGCGGTTGCAGACACCGAAACTGAACTGGCGGCCGACTGCAATCCGGACGACACGGTCGTCAAGATAAAGAATGGCGACAAATGGCAGTCCGGCCAATTCTTCATGATTGCGTTCAAAACCGATGACTCCGGCAAAAAAGCCGATCTGCCGAACACGGAGCTTTCCGGCTGGGATGTGGTAAAAGTTGAGAAAAACGGCGATGTTTTTGACGTGACGCTCAAGAATAAATGCGGGAAAAAATATGCCGCCGGAACTAAAATCCGGGAGCACAGGACCGGAGGAACTTACATCTATCTCGGCGCGTCGAATCAAGATGTTCCGTCTGACTGGACGGAATCCGCCGCCGCGTTCAAAAAAGCGGATTTGTGGCCCGGCACCTGCGGAGCCAAAATCCTTATCCTGGCTAACTACGGCGGCAAGCCGGATCAGGTAATGATGATGAAAGATGTAAAACTGGAAGAAGTAAAATAATCCGCTGAAGCATTATAAGCCTGGCTGGAACAAACCGGTCAGGCTTATTTTTTTTATCTTGAACCGGACAGGCCGGTCAAAGTTTGCATAATCGGAATAAAGCTGTAAATTTACAGGTTTGAATTTACAGTTTTGCGGAGATTGCCGCTAACGCCGGGATAACGAAAGAGATAAGAAAATGTGTCTTGCCGTGCCGATGAAAATTATAGAGATTAATGAAAACCGTACAGGGGTTGCCGAGTCCGGAGGTGTTTCGCGTAAAGTCAATCTCAAGCTGCTGGACGACTGCGCAATCGGGGATTACGTCATCATTCATGCCGGCTTCGCGATTGAAAAACTTGACGAGGAACAGGCGGCAAAGAGTGTCGCGCTGTTTGACGAGCTCGTTCAGGCGATGTCCGGAATTCAGGGGCAGTCGCGATGAAATATGTCGATGAATTCAGAAATTCGGACGTTGCCGCCGCGCTGCTGCTCGAGATAGCGAAACTGGCGGGCGCTCTGGATAAGCCGGTCAATATCATGGAAGTCTGCGGCAGCCACACCATGGCGATTGCCCGGCATGGCATCCGCGAAGCGCTTCCCGCCTGCATCAACCTCATCAGCGGGCCGGGCTGTCCGGTCTGCGTGACCGAAGCCGGATATATTGACGCCGCCATTGAATTAGGCAAAAAAGGCGTTATTCCCGCGACTTTCGGCGACATGCTGAATGTGCCGGGCTCAAAATCCTCGCTGGCTAAATTTCGCGCCGAAGGCGGACGGGTTGAAATATGCTATTCCCCTGATTCGGCGGTGGAAATCGCCGCCAAAGCGCCCAATGCGCAAGTCGTCTTTCTGGCGGTGGGCTTTGAAACCACCGTCGGCCCGGCAGTGAGCGTGATTGACTCCGCGATAAATGAAAAGCTCGGTAATTTGAGCATTCTTACCGCGTTCAAACAGATTATGCCGGCGCTGGAGGCGCTCTCTTCCGATCCGGAAATCAGGATTGACGCTTTTCTGTGTCCGGCGCACGTCAGCGCCATCATCGGGGCCGACGCTTATAAGCCGTTTGCGGAGAAGCACCGGATTCCGTGCGTGATCGCGGGGTTCGAGCCGGTGGACATCCTTTACGGGATCATCGGTGTCCTGAAACAGATACAGGCGGGAACGGCGACGGTCGAGAATCAGTATGCGCGGGTCGTCAGACCGGAGGGCAATGTCCGGGCGCGGAACTTTATCAATACTTATCTGGAAACTGCCGATGCCTGGTGGCGCGGCATTGGCGTAATTCCGCAAAGCGGACTGTCCTTGCGCCGGGAATTCGCGGATTATGATGCCGCGGTCAGGTTCAATGTCCCGATTAAGCGCGGTGATCCGGATAAACGCTGTCAGTGCGGCAATGTGCTGAAAGGCAAAATCCGTCCGGATCAGTGCGGGATGTTCGCGAAAGTCTGCACTCCGGAAAATCCGGTAGGCCCCTGCATGGTCAGTTCCGAAGGAACTTGTTCGGCGTACTTTAAATATGGACGCGTGATCGGATGATTTTGTTTCAATTTGATAACCCTGGAAGCCCTATATAATTTATGGAAGAGAAGATACAACTGGCACATGGCGGGGGCGGCAAGCTCAGCGCCAGACTGATAAAAGACGAAATCCTGAGCCGTTTCGGCAACGGGCCGCTGCGGAATCTGCCCGATGCGGCGGAATTGCCGCTGACGGCGGATAAAATCATCTACTCCACGGACAGTTTTGTGGTTTCGCCGTACTTTTTCCCTGGCGGGAATATCGGAGAGCTGGCAGTTTACGGCACGGTAAACGATGTTTGCGTGGCGGGCGGCCGCCCGCGCTGGCTTTCGCTGGCGCTGATCATCGAAGAAGGTTTTCCGCTGGAAAATCTCCGCCGGATACTGGATTCAACCGCGGAGGCCGCGAAGCGGTGCGGCGTGACTGTGGTGACCGGCGACACGAAAGTGGTACAGAAGGGCAATTGCGACGGAATATATATGAACACGTCCGGCATCGGAGTGAAAATCGCGGGTCTGGAACTCGGGCGTCAGCGGATTAAGCCCGGTGACGCGGTGATCGTCAGCGGCACCATCGGCGAACACGGCTTTGCGGTGCTGGCCGCCAGAAACGGCATCCGCACCGGCGAGGGTCTGGTCAGCGATTGCGGCCCGCTGAACGGCTTGCTGGAACAGGCCGCCCCGTTCGGCGATAAAGTTAAATTCATGCGCGACCCGACCCGCGGCGGAGTTGCCGCCGTGTTGAACGAGATCGTTGAAAACATGGAGTTCGGCATCGAACTGAAACAGAATGCAGTGCCGGTTTCGGAAGGTGTGCGTTCGGTTTCGGAAATGCTCGGAATTGATCCGCTGAATGTCGCCTGCGAAGGCCGGATGATCCTGATCTGCGACCAGTCGGCGGCGGACGGTATTTTGTCCGGTTTCAGATCGCTGCCGGAGGGCGAAGGCGCCTGCGTGATCGGTACCGCCGGCGGGATTGCCGGAAAAGTAACGATGAAAACCATAACCGGAGTCAGCCGTCTGATAGACCTGCCTTCCGGAGAACTGCTGCCGAGGATTTGCTAATGCATGAGTTATCAATCGCCGAGGCGGTCATCAAACAACTGGAGAATTACGCCGGCACTCATCCGGAGTGCACCGTGAAAAAGGTGACGCTGGAAGTCGGGGTGATTTCCGGCATTGACCGTTCGGCGCTGGAATTCGCATTTCCGCTGGCGCTGGAAGTGAGTTCGCTGAAAAAACTGGAACTGGAGATAATAACCGTGCCGGTATCCGTGGACTGCCTGGACTGCCGCGCTAAATCAACGGTCGAGAAATTTATGCTGAAGTGTGCTTCCTGCTTGTCAACGCATGTCAAAATATGTTCAGGCAGGGAGTTGAAAATTAAATCGATGGAAATCGAGGAGGCTTGAATATGTGCAAAAACTGCGGATGCGATGCGCCGAAAGGCAATAAGCACGAACACCGTCATGATCATGAAGGTCATTATCATGTGCATGAACACCATCATGACCACGCCGGACACGAGCATCAACATGATCACGGCGACCAGCCGCACGGGCATCAACATCCTGAAACCACGCATGTTGAAATGGAAATGAACATCCTTTCGGAAAACGACAGGATTGCGGCGGAAAACCGGGCAATGCTCAAGGGCCGGGGGATTGTTGCAATCAACCTGATTTCATCGCCCGGTTCCGGCAAGACCGCGCTTCTGGAGAAGACGCTGGACATGCTGAAAGGCGATGTGCCGTGCGCCGTCATCGTCGGCGACCAGCGGAGCGACGAAGATGCGAAACGGCTGCGCGGCCGCGGCGCGCCGGTAACTCAGATCGAAACCGACGATTCCTGTCATCTCAATGCCGGACAGGTCGCGCAGGCTTTTGAAAAAACTCTGCAGCCGGACACTAAACTGCTGTTTATTGAAAACGTCGGCAATCTGGTTTGTCCGGCGGCCTTTGATTTAGGCGAAGATTTCAAAGTGGCGCTGCTGTCGTCGCCGGAAGGCGAAGACAAGCCGCTCAAGTATCCGTCGCTGTTCAATACCGCGAAAGCGGTGATTATCACGAAGACCGATCTCTGTCCGTATCTGGACTGGGACATCGAAAAATGCCGTCAATATGTCCGGGGAGTCAATCCGGGGGTTTTGGTATTCGAATTGAGCAGCCGGTCGGGAAAAGGCATGGATTCGTGGATTTCTTAATTGAAAACACTCTTATAGCATGTTATTTTAAATGCGGTTAGTGCACGTGACTTTTTTCAATAATTTATCGAAATCGGTTGCTTGTAAAAGCCCGTCTAAGGGTCTATATTTTTTACTTTTGGGGATATAAAAACATGGAATTAACGAATTTTAACGTTCTGCTTGCAGTCCTGATTATCGCGCCTGTCGTCTTCGGAATCGTGGCATATTTATCGCCGATGGATAAACTTAGAAGTCTGAGTATTGTCTTCTGTTCGGTAATTGTCGCGGCCGCCGGAATCATGATCACCATTGAACCGAACAACCAGTTTACGCTTCCCGGTTCTGAAATGATCGCCACGATCCTGGAAATTGCCATCGTCGGTATAATACTGTATATAGCGGTGAAGATCAGGAACTGGCTGATCCTGCTGATGAGCCTGGCGCAACTGGGAATGATCATTGCTGAAATAATTTTTGTCCACAACGGCCACGCGGTGGCTCATGCCCATGACTTCGCGACCGACCCGCTCACCAAAATATTGATCCTGATTACTTCGATAGTCGGCCCGGTCATTGCCGTTTATGCAATCGGTTATATGAAAAGCCATCAGGAACATGCGCCGCCGACTTCGGCTTCGCTCGGACAGTTCTTCTTCTTCTTCATCGCGTTTCTGGGATTCATGAACGGCCTGGTAATGGCCAATAACCTGAAATGGTTCTCATTTTTCTGGGAAGCGACCACCTTATGTTCTTATATGCTCATCGGTCAGGACGGCGGCGAATCAAAGAAAAACGCGGAACGCGCCCTGCTGATCAATACTTTCGGCGGAACCGCCATGACTGCCGGGGTGCTCTGGCTGGTGGTGGGTAATCAAACTGAGTCGTTTGACGGACTGCTGATGGCCAAAGCCGTAATCCCGATGGTTCTGCTTTGCGGGGCGGCGTTCACCAAATCCGCCTTGCTGCCGTTCCAGAGCTGGCTGCTCGGCGCGATGATCGCTCCGACTCCGGTCTCCGCCCTGCTGCATTCGGCGACGATGGTGAAAGCCGGTTCCTATCTGGTGCTGCGCGTCACTCCCGGATTTCATGATTCGGCCAAAGTAATGATGGTAATAACATTTATCGGAGCGCTGACATTCGCCGGCGCCGCGCTGCTGGCCGTCACTCAGAGCAACGCCAAGCGGGTGCTGGCCTATTCGACCATATCCAACCTCGGTCTGGTAGTCGCCTGCGCCGGGATCAATTCGCCGCTGGCCTATGCCGCCGCGCTGGCGATCATCTGTTTCCATGCCATATCCAAGGGCCTGCTGTTCCTGTGCGTCGGCAGAATTGAACAGAAAATCGGCAGCCGCGACATTGAAGATATGGGCGGCATCCTGTACCGCATGCCCGTTACCACCAGCGTTGCCCTGATCGGCATGATGTCGATGCTGCTGCCCCCGTTCGGGATGCTGTTGAGCAAGTGGATGGCAATTGAAGCCACCATTCGTTCCCCGCTGATTCTGGTCTTCATTATTCTCGGCAGCGCGCTTACCGTATTCTTCTGGTCAAAGTGGATCGGGCGCATTCAGACATCCTCCTATCATCCGAAATTCAACAAGGAATCCATGGATCCGGCGATGGGATTCTCGCTGATAATCCTGGCACTGGGAGTGCTGCTCACCGGGGTCGGCTCCATGTGGATCTTCAACAAATTCTTTGCACCGATCACCAGAGAGGTCTTTGCTTCCAGAACGGATATTTCCGATGTGCTGTGGAGCGTGTTTACCGCCGCCGGCAATTTTGCCGCGGTTACGCTGTTTGTCGCCGTCGGCATTGCCTTTCTGGCATACTGGCTGCTGGTATGGAGGCGATTCAAGGAAACCGACGTCAGGCTGCCGTTTCTCTGCGGTGAAAACGCGGAGAGCACTGTTTATACCACTTCCGCCTTCCATAACTCGGAAGGAACGAGAAGCTACGCATTCAGAAGCATGGGCGACAAAGTTGAAAACTCATGGTCTTCAACCACTTATCTCAAGAACTTTATCTGCGAGAAGAAAGTCACGATCTGGCTCAATCTTATCGCGTGGGTCATTATTATCATATTACTAGGGGAAGCACATTTGTTATGATTGAAAAAATTAACATTACTCAATGGATCATTATTGCTGTGTCGTTAGTTGCCGCGCCGTTTATCGGGGCACTGATTTCCGGTCTCGACCGGAAAG
>CAIJKT010000100.1 GCA_903821255.1 uncultured Lentisphaeria bacterium
GAATGCAGTATGCGATAAAAAATCTTAAAAAAAGTCTGGCGGCTTGGAAAACAGGGAATTAGAAAATGAAAGACGCATGTAAAAATTACATCGAAACAATTTTAGCTGACAACGAAGAACAGCGTGCCGCATTCAGGACACACTGCGGAGAGTGTCCTGAATGCGCAGCGCTGGTGTCTGACTGGAAACGGCTGCGCAAGGTCAGGATTCCGGTCGAAGAAGTTCCGTTGTCCCTGGATTTTGCCGTATTGGCCGCAGCCGGCAACGCATTGAGGGAACGGCTGCGCCGGAGAAGAGTCGCGCTCCGCCGGATAATCTACTACGGTGCCGCCGCCGCCTGCGTGGCGCTGGCCTGCCTGGTTACAATCTTCCCGCCCGCCGACCAGGCCCGCGGGCACAGGGAAATTGCAAAGAGCTGGGACTGGTCTAAATTTGACAAGGAATTATTTGAAACCGCGGCGGCGATTGAAATCAGCAACCATTGCATCAGCATATCCGGCACACCGGACGCGCCAGCTCCGAATTTACCCGTAATTGAAGAAGAACCAGAGCAAATTTAAGGAGAAAGATGAATTATTTAAAGTTTATTGCGGTATTAACCTTAACCAGTTGTGCTGCTTTATTGCCAGCCGCCGGTGATGACCAGACTAAAGCAGTCACGGATAAAACAACTGAACCCGCTGATATAAAGCCGGCAGATAAGGCTGGCGATAAAGCTGATAAAAAAGCAGATAAGGCATTTGATAAAAAAGCGGTCAGGAAGACTGCCCAGGGGATAAACCGCGAAGAACGTCCGCTGTTAATGTATATTGAAAAACTTTCCGCAGAGGATAAGGCAAAACTCAGAGAGCTTTACCAGCAGGACCCGGAGAAGTTCAGGAAAGAATTGAAAGCCAAAGTACAGGAATTGAGAAAACAGGAAAGCGGCGTTCAGAAAAACATCAGCGGCCTGGCGGAAAAGTACCATAAAGCGCAAACCCCTGAAGAAAAGCAGAAATATCTGGCCCAGTTGAAAGAGGCCAGCCAGAAAGAATTCAACCGCAATCTGGAAAGAAGCAAAACGGAATTGGACACTTTGGAAAAACGGTTGAATACTTTGCGACAGGCCTATGAAAATAGAAAAAACAATGCAGACAAGATCATTGACGACCAGGTTGAATATCTTACCCGGGATCCCAGCCTGCATTGGTGATTGACTTAACGGCTTTTCCCGCTATATTGTTTCCCCTTAAATATAAAAGTGAGGAAACATATGATCTCAGACCATTGCATCAACTGGAAGGCCTATTCCGCCTTAGCGCCCAAGGTATTCAAAACCGCTTTTGATTTCATCAGTACCGTGACTCCCGAAACTGAAGATAAGCGCTATGATCTTTGCGGCAACGACATCTATGCGCTTGTTCAGAAATACACGACCAGACTGCCGCAGGACGGCAAAATGGAGGCACACCGCAAATATATCGACATCCAGGCGGTCATCAGCGGCTGCGAAATCATCGGCGTCAGCACCCTTGCCGGATTAAAAGAAATATCCGCCTATACTGCTGAAAAAGACTGTGAATTGTTTGAACATGACGCTGAAATATCTTCTCTGATAAAGCTCCGGCCCGGCGATTTCATGCTGCTATATGCCGGCGAAGGGCACATGCCTTGCATTGCAGTCCACGGCAGCCCAATGGAAGTCAAGAAAGTAGTCATCAAAGTCCGGCGCGAATTACTGATAAGCTGATCCGTCAGTCCGAAGATTTTTTTGTTTCCGCAGTCTGAAACCTTTTCAAATAGCGAATCCGCTGCAACAGCGGCGGATGCGAGTAATGAAATTTGGCGTAAAGCTTCTGCGGGTGAATATTTGACAAATTTTCGGCGGACAGCTTAACCAGCGCTGATGCCAGAGCTTCGCCGCTGCCGATAATCCTGACGACAAATTTATCCGCCTGTTTTTCAAAATGTCTTGAAATTGCGTTGAAAAACGGAGGCATCCCCCAGAGCACGATTGTCGCGACAAAACTCAGCAGAATGAATTTTGCAAAAAACGTGTCATGCGTCAGTCCGAATACCCGCGTCAGCCAATTGCTTTTTTCCAGCAGCAGGAAAGCAATAAAAGCTCCTGGCGCGGTAAGCGTTTCGAAAATAATCAGATTTTTTAAGACATGACGCTTTTTGCAGTGCCCCGCCTCGTGGGCCAGCACCGCCAGAATCTCTTCCTTGTTCAGACGTTCCAGCAGCGTATCAAACAGCACGATGCGCTTGACCCGTCCCAGCCCGGTAAAATAGGCATTTGAATGTTTAGTTCTTTTCGATGCATCCATGCGATAAACGCCGCGGACTGTAATCCCGCCTTTCTCCAGAACTGATTCTATTTCCTTCTCAAGCGCCTTGTCCTCGATCGGAGTGAATTTATTGAACAGCGGTTCAAGCACATACGGAGAAATATAAATTACAAAAATGGTGAAAGCAACGAAAAATCCCCAGACCGGAAGCCACCATATCTCCGGCAGCCGCTCGATCAGCCAGAATGCACCGACAATCATTATTGAAAGCAGAATTGAAGAGACAACAAAGCCTTTCAAAATGTCAAGCAGCCATAACTTGAAAGTCATGGTATTAAAGCCAAAACGTTTCTCCAGGTTAAATACGCGATAAAGGTTTAACGGAAGGTTCAAAAAGGTCTTCGCATAAGTCAGCACCATCATGAAAACCAATCCGCCCAGTATGAAATTACTGGTATCTTTATACGAATTAAAACAATCAAACAAGTAATTATTGTAGTAATTTAAAATCCCGAAGATGAAAATCAAAGTGATCAACTGGTTGTAAACTGTGGAATATCCCCAGTACTTTGTTTTTGCAATAGTGTAATTCTTCGATCTTTCCATCAATTCCGGCGTAATAACGTCTTTAAATTCAGGCGGGATTTCCGCGCCGTGTTTTTCCAGATAGCGGCGGTTCATATACTCGAGAATAAAATCAGCCAGTTGAGTCAGAAAGTAAAATATAATTATAATCGCAAGTTCGTATTTCATCAAAAATCCCCAATTATTAATCAAAACATTCCAAACGTCACATTTATGAATACAGAAATATCTCATAGATAAACTATTAAAATATCACACTTTATATAAAAGTAAAAAGCAAAGTCGCGTTAACCTGCATTTTTCAGTATTTTCAGTCAAAAACAGTCATTGAGAAGAAGATTCCAGTTGAATCGGCTTAGCCGTATCAGTAATAAAGGTCTTGATAAAGCCCCTGATGCGTTCTTCCGCCTCCTGGATATTGCCGTACTCCACCGGCGAGAACACATGATAAATCGTCCATTGCGAATCCCAGGCGTAGGTGCTCCGGAAAAACGCAAAATCGTCAACTGAACGTTTGACCGAACTGTACCAGACATAGAAAATAAAACGTCGGCCGCTCTTTTCCGCCTCAATGAAGTTGGCCACCGCGGCACCATTGTCGATATTAATTTCAACGCGCCGGCTGCTCAGAATTTTCCAGTTGGCGGAAGTCAGACAGAGCCGGAACGGATGAACCTTATGAATATCGCCTGCCACTTGCACCACCAGAGAGGAAACCGGAGCGCCGGCATCAGAATAATGAGTAAACCGCTGCGCCGCCTGGTCTTCATAAAAACCTTTTTCAATCGCATTCAGTTCAACGGCTTCTCCAAGCCATCTGCCCGCAGGTTCAATTGAAATATTGAGATTAAGCGGAGTACCTTGTGACGGTTTTTCAAAAAAGATAAAAAGGCTGCCCAGCCAGACAAGAACCGCCGCAAAATAAAAGACCCCCTGCCGGTTAAGCAGCAATTTTGTAAAATATTCCAGATATAATTCAGCGGCTATCAGCAGAAACGCGGCAATAAACTTGACCGCGATTCCAAAAGACGCATCAAATCCCAGGCGCTGGAGCATGTCACCGCACCAGAAGGAAGTGGCCGGGAGAGCAAGCATCAGCATCAGAAACAGCGGCAGCGTTCTGACAAAAATCCGCCATCCCCACAACAGCCAGAGCATGGAGACACAGAACAGCAGCGCAAATATCATGTAAATCATGTTGATCCGCAAATATATTCCCAAGCCGAGACCCGCGACAGACAAAAACAGCGGAATAATCCCTCCGAAATCATAGTCCCCCGCCTGTGTCCTGAAATCTTTGAAAAAAAACGCTGCCGTCAGAATTGCCGCGACAATGAAAATCGGGTCGAAGCGGTCAAGCGGGGATATCCGCCAGGCCTGAATAAACCAATTTATTTTAAGCGCCACCGGCTCCCAGGCGCAGATAAATATAAACATTTTAAAATAATCATTTCTGAATATTTTCATTCCCGTCCTCCTCTTTAAACAGCAGCCGGCAGAACCACATCAGCAGCGCCGCAATAATCACCATGACGAAGCCCATTACGGTATGGAGCTTATAACTGAATGCGGCATTCCCGATATTCATATACAGTAGAATTACCGCGGACAGGCGCAGAGTGTTCATAAAAATGACAATTGGAAAGATCATGATAAAATGGGCAGCCCGCCGCCAAATGGCCCGGTGAGCGCTGACTACGATCAGCCAGCCCAGCAGCAACATTGCCTCCAACTGAAAAATTCCGCTGCATGCGGTCGTTATCGAAATTTTTTCTCCGCCTAAAACAATCACCGCCGCTTCATTGCTGACATTCATCCCGAATATTTTCAGAAAGTTTGCGGTGAAACCGGCGCAAATCAAGCACAGCGGATAACTCAGCAGGTAATGGCAATAAGTTAAAAACGGCAGAATGATAATAAATACTGTAAAAGGCAGCAGAGTTTTCAACATAAATGCAGTTCCCGCAATCCAGGCTGCCAGACTGAGCATCAGGGTCAGCAGCGATAAATTGAAAAATACCGCAGTTTTATTGCCAGTAAGGATTCCACCCCAGATCAGCGCAACAGCCGCGACCATCAGTATCCATCCGGTCATGTATGACGGGTTAAAATTCCAGGACTTGCGGAAACCTCTGAAAGCGTTAAACAACATGCCGGCAGCCAGCAGCCACAATACCATAAACTCTGAATCGGACACGGCAATTCCGGAAGCAAACGGATAAAATGCCGCCGGCAGACAGATTATACCGGTGAATATGGCTTTAGTTGTGTCATTTCGAGACATTATTACCTATTCTATTGTCATCTTTGGCGGATTCGCCGATAAGTTCCGCCTTGCCTGGACCAGCAAGTCTTTCGCTTCGGCATTACCCGGTTCAAGCATCAGAGCCTGCACAAAATATTTTTCGGCTTTCGCAAAATCTTTATTCGACATGGCACGGCGGCCGGCATAAATCCAGACCGAAGGCCATTCGGGTGCCTGGTTAAGCGCCTTCTCCGCAAATTCATCCGCATGTTTAAAATCCCTGGACGCGGCATACGCTTCTGAGGCCTTGATCAGTTCGGCCGCTTTATTATGCAGATTTTCAGCCAGAACCTGTTTTATTTGTTGCTGCAGGCCCTGCGCCTCGGCATTACCCGGTTCGAGTATCAACGCCTGGACAATATACTTTCCGGATTTTACATAATCTTTGCCTGACATGGCGCGGCGGCCGGCATAAATCCAGACCGAAGCCCACTCAGGAGTCAGATTAAGCGCTTTCTCCGTATATTCGTCCGCATGTTTAAAATCTTTAGACGCGGCATAAGACTCAGAGGTCTTCATCAGTTCAGCCGCTCTATTCCGCAATTCTTTTGTGGATCCGCGCCCTATTTGCTCAAGCAGCCCCCTTGCCTCGGCATTCCCCGGCTCAAGCTCAAGCGCCAGGGTAAGATCTTTTTCGGCTTTCGCAAAGTCTTTGTTAAACATGGCACGGCGGCCGGCACAGACCCAGGCCGGCGCAAATTTTGGAGCGGCACGCAGCGCTTTTTCCGCTAATTCGTCCGCTTGTTTAAAATCCTTTGACGCGGCACAAACTTCCGAACGTTTTATCAGCGTGATCACATTGTCCGGATCTTTAGCGATCCTCTGCCGGACTTGTTCGAGCAGGGCTTTGGCTTCGGCATTATCCGGCTCAAGCATCAATGCGTGGACGAAATGTTCATCAGCTTTCAATAAATCATTTCTAGACATGGCACGGCGGCCGGCGCAAATCCAGACCGGCGGCCATTCCGGAGATTGATATAGTGCTTTCTCAGAGAACTCATCCGCCCGCCGTGAATCATTCAATGCGGCATAAGCCTCGGAAAGATTCACCAGTACGGCATTCCAATACGGCATTTTATGCAGCAAATCTTCGTATATTTTTACGGCCTTTTCCACGCTGCCGTATTTCTGCTCCCAGTAAGCCATTTTAAAGGCTACAACCGGATTGACGCTTTTTGTACTGTAGAAGTAATCCAGCAGCCGGCCGGCCTCTGCGATTTTGCCGGATTTAATCAACATCTCCGAATACAGGAAACAGTAGCGGAGAGTATCCGGGTCCATTTCGTATGCTTTTTTATAATTTTCCTCGGCGGATGCGTAATTCCCTTGGGAATTGAACATATCGCCCATCAGTGCCCAGCCCAGCGCACGGGTATTTCTATTGTCGCTTTTAATTAAATTTCTGGCAATATTCTCAGCGCCTGCATAATCTTTAAATTCTATGCAGAGCATAAAAGCGAATTCAGCGATCTCGCTATCCTCCGTTGCCAGTTTGCTGGCTTTGGCAATATATTCTTTCGCCATGACCAGATTGCCGGCCTGACGATACGCCTGCGCGACAAGATAAAGACCGACCGGCGAGTCAGGCCGCATTTTGATCAGTTTAAGGAAAGACTCGACAGCCTTCTCGGGTTTATTTAATTGCAAAAGTGACCGCCCCTGGATTTCCAGCGCTTCCAGCGAATCGGGATTGAATTCCAGCATTGTGCCGGCCTGACGCAATGCTTCCAGGTATTCACCGTGACGATATTTAGACAGCATCAGCAGCCGCGCATTTATCTTATTGACCGGATCTATCTGCTCAATCTCATTCATCAATTTTTCAGCATAAGAATAGTCTTCATCAAGCATCGCCTGGGACGCGGTTTCGCCCATGGCGTCGGCAATAATTTTCCGCGCTTTCTCTGAGTCTTTCACTTTCAGCAATTGAGCGGCGGCGTCGGAAACTGACGGATAATCTTTCAGCGGCAACGAAGTTTTAAAGAGCATCCACTGATACGCCGGACGTCTCCAGTAAGCAGTGCTTCGCTTCAACAATTTGGACGTCTCGCTGAAATCGTTGTGGATAAAAGTAATCATTGCCCTGATGTAATTCCTTGACGCGACGGCAGTTTTATTTTCAACCAGAATTTCTTTAATCAGCCGGTTCAGCACCGGAACGTCTGATTTCGCGGCGTAAATTTCCGCCAGAGGAATTATTGCTTCAAGCGAACCGGGGATACGGTTCAGGATTTCCCAGTACAACACGGCAGTCTTATCGTTCTTCCCGGTATCCCGGTAGAATCCGGCAAGAACAAACTTCGGGCCGACAGAATTGCGCTCGACTTTCAACGCTTGCAGATAATATTCTTCCGCTTTTTCCATATGGCCTGAAGCGCGCGCGCAATTCCCCAGTCCGATAAGTACGGCGCTTTTTATTCCGGCGCTTTCAGAATTTATGCTGTTGAAAACGGCGGCGGCGGCTTTATGCTGGCCATCGCCGGCAAACATATTCGCCTTCAGCAGCAGCGCGGAAATATTATCCGGTTCGGCAGTGAGCATTTCCGCGATAACCGGTTCAGCCAGTTTTCGTTGTCCATTATACATATATGCTTTGCACAAACATATCTTTTCCGGAGTGGTGATCTTCTGGCTGTCAAGATAAGGCTTCAGGAGTTCAACCACTTCGTCATAACGCCGGCAGGCCAGCAGATTCTCGGCAATTTTCAAAACCACATCACGGTCCAGCGGATTGAGTTTCGCCACATTCCGCCAATAGTACACCGCAGTGCCGGGCTGGCCTTTCTGCTCATATATCGCCGCCAGCTTGCGGTGGGCGCTCTCATTCGACACCTCGCGGGAGATTATGCCCTCCAGAATCGCGGCGGCCCGGTTATAGTCTTCGGCGTTTATCGCGAGATTGGCCTCGTCCATATAATCGGCCATGTTCTTGTAAGATAACGCGAAATAACCAATCAAGGCAAGACAGGCAAGCGCAATAATAACACTTCCTATTTGAATGAAGGCTTTAAAACTCATTTCTTTGATCTTGCCTGTCTGTAAAATGTCATAATTTAAAAATTTATCCCAGTAAGCCTCTTCAAGCCGTATTTTAAAAAATATTCCGCCAGCCAACACTGCCGATCGTAATTATGCCCGCAACAAGCGTATATAGAATCGAAGGTGCGGGTTGTCCCTGCGGCGGCGAACTGCTGCCGGCAGGCGTAACGCTGATTGATACGAGGCAGTCATTGAAATCCAGATCTGCTCCATAAATCTTCTGAGTGCTGGGCAGAGTGCCTATCCATTTATCCTCAAATCCGATTATCATCTGCTGAGAAGTTGAATCCGCCGTGACCACCGCATGCTGGACCCGGGTAATGTTGGCCTCGTCGACAGTCCACGTCGTAAAACCAGGATTATTGGATTGCTCGATCCAAAATCCGATTTTCTCGCCGGCCGGCGGGGTGATCGTAAAAGTAGAGCCGGGAGTCATGGTCGAAGCGGCAGTACTGAAAACAGAAATTTTATTGCCGGCATCAGGCAGCCCGTTGGCCAGGATTTGCACATAACCGAAGTTGGTAACCTGATTGGTGCCGCCGATAAACGTCAGCGTGGTCCTGGTTCCGTCTGCAACCACAAAATTAGCCATGTCGTTGCTGCCTTTGTAGTTAAAAGCCGGGGTTCTGCCATCTTTGAAATACCGGTCAGCGCTTTGAGCGGTATTGGCAGGAATATCCACAATTTCAGCAAGCACCATGCCGGCGGCAAATATGAGCAATATCGCCAAAATACTCTTCTTGAGTGATTTCATAAACCTCCATCGTTATTTTGGCTGAAAAATAATCCGACACTTTTATTATAATACCTTTTAAGCACAATGCAAGTAAAAACGCTCCCTCTTCCGGTTTTCAAAAAGCGGCAAAATACGGCAATTAAAGTTCGATCATTTTCCCGGTACGGAAGGATTCATCTGCGGCAAGCACGATTTTCAGGCTGTTTATCGCATCATCCCAATGCGCGGACAAATCAATATCCCGCTTAATCGCATCCAGGAAAAACTGCTGTTCACGCTCGCACAGTTCCTGATGCACAGGCTCATCAGTCATTTCGACGTATCTGTCCTTTGCGATAAATTTACCGGCGGCGTCAATTTTCCCGGAATGTATCAGCAACCGGGTGGTTTTCGTATGAGAATCAATATTGTCAGATGCGGTATCTTTACTGCCGATAATACTTACCGCACCATCCGGTCCGATAACGTCTTTAACAAAATAAGCGGTCTCACTGATCATCGGCCCCCATCCCGCTTCATACCAGCCGACCGAGCCGTCGGCAAAAGCAACCTGAAGCTGGCCGTAGTTATACATATCCGGGGCGATTTCATTGCTCAGCCGGGCGCCGATCGCGCTTACGCGCAACGGCCGGGATCTGGTCATCTGGCACATCACGTCCACATAATGCACTCCGCAGTCAACTATCGGCGAAAGCGATTGGAGCAGATTTTTATGTTTGTTCCATTGATTGCCGCTGCTCTGTTGATTAAGATTCATCCGCATCACCAGCGGCTTGCCCAGGGCCTGCGCCAGTTCGATGAATTTCATCCAGGAAGGATGATGCCGCAAAATATAGCCGATTACCAGTTTACGATCTGTCCTGCGAGCCGCGTCAACCACCGCCTCGGCTTCGGCAACGTTCCGTCCAATCGGTTTTTCCAGAAAAACGTGTGCTCCCGCGTTCATCGCCTTAATCGCATATTCAGCATGCGTATCCGGATAAGTATTCACCGAAACCGCATCCGGCCTGGTCGCTCTCAGCGCTTCCTCATAATCGTTAAAACGTCCGGCAATGCCAAGCTCGTCCGCCAGCGCGGTGCAACTTGCTCCGCGGCTTACCACCCCGACGATCTCAAACTCCTTGAGTTTCTTGTACGCTCTGGCATGTGACGCCCCCATCTGTCCACAACCCGCCACCAGTACTTTGATCTTTTCCATAAATATATACCACTCTATTTAAAACGTTTGAATTATCCTTTAATTTACTCCGCTTAACACGAAAGTCAACTCCAATCCGGAGTGAGATTATGACAGTTCCTTTAATTTTGATTCAAGGCTTTATAATATATCTCTGCCTTCAAATTTCAGATTGTATGAAATGACAAAACTCAATATTTCTTGCTTAATTTCTGTTGCCGTACATTCTTTGTGCTTGTCTTTATACGTTTATAGTGTTAATTTTATAAGTATTTCATTCAATGTTTATATGTCTTTTTTAAGGAATATGTTTGTGAGTATCCATAAAATTTTGTTCTGTTTGGGAGTGGCGGTGCTGCTTGCCGGTTGTACTTCTGCCCGCTCGCCGGGAACTGATCCACAACCGGTGTCGCCGGTTGAGAATAAGGCGACAAAGGCTGCCGCAACAAAACCTGCGGCACAGCAATCCTCTGAAAAAACTCAAACCGCAGCGGCGAATAATGCGAAAACGACAATTCACGCCGAGGCTGATAACAAACCTGCGGCGGCTTCAACCGGCAAGACAGAAATTTCCGAGGCAAATCCACCGCTGGATTTGTCCGAAAAACTGACAGGGCAGGACTCCGTCGAAGGTTTCAACCGCACGATGTACAGCGTGAACCACTTTTTCATCCGCTGGGTTTTCCGTCCGATCGGTTCAGTTTATGGTTCAATCATCCCCCGTCCTGGAATTGACGCGATCAACCGCTTTACTGATAATCTTGGATTCCCGGTGCGGATGTTCAGTTGTTTCTGTGAAGCTAAATTC
>CAIJKT010000101.1 GCA_903821255.1 uncultured Lentisphaeria bacterium
TTAAAACGTTCCGGCAACAATCCATTAAGACCGGTAAAAAACGATGCAACGGTTCCGGGTTCCATATATTACCTCCAAGGTATATAAGGTAATATAGCATACTTCTAAAATAGTTCCAGTTATTTTTTAACAACTCCTAAGCGCAAAAACCATTTTTTTGGCGATGATGCCATATTCCCGCCTTGCTTACTCAAAATCCCCGTGTAAATTTAACTCTGTCCGTTTGAGTGTAAACAAAGTTAAAATACATGATTATGAGGGTAAAACTGTGAAGAAAAGTTCCAGCATAGTTTTTATCGGCGCCGGCAAAATGGCTTCGGCAATCGCCGGGGGGCTGGTGAAAAACGGCATTTCCGCCGAAACTCTCAAAGCCTTTGACGTATCCGCCCAGTCAGCCAAACTGTTTCAGGCGGCTACCGGGGTTCAGGTACATACCGATTCCCCGGACAAAATCCTGGCGAAAGCGGATATTGTAATCATTGCCGTCAAACCGCAGCAGATTGCCGACGCGCTCCAGGGGAAATCATCATTATTAAAAGATAAACTGATCATATCAATAGCCGCCGGAGTTAAAATTGCGACGCTGAAAACCATCACCGGCGGCAGCCGGATCGTCAGGGTAATGCCGAATACGCCGGCCTTGATCGGACAGGGGATTTCCGCATATTCAACCGCTGAAAAAGTATCCGCTCAGGATATCTGCGAGACGGAACGAATCCTCGGCTCGGTCGGCAGTTTCTGCTGCGTCAACGAATCGCTGATGGATGCGGTGACCGGTCTCAGCGGCAGCGGCCCGGCTTACGTTTTCGATTTCATTCAATCGCTGGCGGACGGCGGAGTCCATGCCGGACTGCCCAGAGATATCGCGCTGAAACTCGCGGCGCAAACCGTTGCCGGGGCCGCGCGGATGGTACTGGAAACCGGAACACATCCGGCGGTGCTGCGCGATCAGGTCACCTCGCCGGGCGGAACTACCATCCGCGGACTGGCGGTCCTGGAGGAAAATTCGTTCAGAGGGGCTGTTGCCAAAGCGGTAACCGCCGCCGCCGCCAGGTCTGCTGAACTGGGCATGAAAAATCAGGAAAAATAATATATGATCTTAAATTTCAACCTCAATGTCAATATCGAGAAGCGCCTGAGCGTAATCATTCCCGTATACAATGAGGAGGATACCGTGCTGGGCATCGTGGACCGGGTGCTGGCCAGACCGGAGACCGGCGAAATAATCATTATTGACGATGCGTCGAAAGACAACACCCGCGAAAAGCTGGAGACTCTGAAGAACAGAGAGAATATCACTATTCTATATCAGGAGACCAACCACGGCAAAGGCGCCGCCGTAATCCGCGGCATCGCTGAAGCTACTAAAGAATTCGTCATCATCCAGGATGCCGATTTTGAATACAATCCGGAAGATTATTCGCTGGTGCTGGCCCCGCTGGCGGCCGGCAAAGCAGACGTGGTTTACGGCTCCAGATTCATGGGCACGCCAGGGCAGGTCAGATATTTCCGGCATGAAATGGGCAATAAAGTCCTGACGTTTATCTCGAATCTGTTCTCGGACATTCATCTCACCGATATGGAAACATGTTACAAGGCTTTTAAACGGGAAGTTGTGCAGAATCTCAATCTGAATTCCCAGCGTTTCGGCATTGAAGTTGAATTTACGGCGAAACTGGCCAAGTCCAGGCAGCTCCGCATCTGGGAAGTTCCCATCTCCTACAATCCGCGGAAATATAACGAAGGCAAGAAAATTACCTGGAAAGATGGAGTTTCCGCCTTCTATCAAATCGTCAAGTACAACGTTTTTTCCAATAAAGAAGAGTTTTACAAAGAACCGTGGGAAAAAGTGCTTGCCGCCAGCCACGCTTCAAAATAGTCTGCGGCATTTCGGATATTTACCAGTGACACGGATGCAATCACCCCGGCACATCTGCCTCTGATGAAATTTCATTTAAAAATTATAGAGGATCGCCAATTTTTAACCGATCCCGGATGTAACTACAATCCGGATAATCTGCCGTCAAGTTATAGTGTTGAAAACTGAAAAATCTTCTACCGTATAAGGTTGGAAGTGTCGAAATTCAGTTTCCATACAAACCTCGACTGGTGGAAAAAACTTGATGGCAATCGCGAACGATGCTTGAAAAAGAGCATAAGCGGAGTAGATTTTTCTTTCCATATTTTAATATGAGTCTTTACCATGCATGGAATTGCATAATCATCATAGAAGGAAGTTTAAAATGGCTAAAGCGGCAGGAAAATGTTATAAGATCGCGGTGATCCCCGGAGACGGCACCGGCCCGGAAGTTGTAAACGAAGGGTTGAAGGTACTGGATGCGGCGGCAAAGAAGTTCAATTTCAAAACGACCCGCAAAGTATTTGACTGGGGCGGCGCACGCTATTTGAAGACCAACAACGTACTGCCCGATGATGCGGTGGAAACCCTGAAGAAATACGACGCCGTATTCCTGGGCGCTATCGGCCATCCGGACGTGAAGCCCGGCATTCTGGAAAAAGGCATTCTGCTGAAACTGCGTTTCGACCTGGACCAGTACATCAATCTGCGTCCGGTGAAACTTTATCCCGGAGTGGAAACTCCGCTGGCGGGCAAGACCCCGGATGATATTGATTATGTCGTCGTGCGTGAAAACGTCGGCGGACTCTATACCGGCATCGGCGGTTTCACCATGAAAGGCACAGCCAACGAAA
>CAIJKT010000102.1 GCA_903821255.1 uncultured Lentisphaeria bacterium
ATTCAGTAAATCTGCAAGGAGACAAGTATCAAAGAATTCTTTCCTGCCAGGACCCGTTGATCAAGGCGATCATTGAAAATTACAAAATTTGGGAATGCCTGAAGACAAAGAAAGAATTACACCCTGATTTATGCAGCAGCATTCTTTTTGACACCGTGGCAATACATCTGGCATACTCGCAGGAGTTCCTGGAGATGGAAACGCTGGGGATAAGGATAACTGATGACGGATTCACCGTGATTGACGAAAATGCCAGTAAGATACATTGCGCCATGAACTGGAAAGACCTCCCGGCATACGAGGACTACCTGGTGGAGAGGCTTGTGAAATGAAAAATTCAGGGAGAATATTGACGATTTTAGACACGGATATCGGCTGCGACATTGATGACACCTGGGCGCTGGCAATGCTGCTGCGCAGTCCCGAACTTGATACCATCATGGTTACTACTGCCGCGCATAATACGGTTTACCGGGCGAAAATATGCGCTAAACTGCTGGAACGCGCCGGGCGGCAGGATATTCCAGTAGGCATCGGAATTCCCGGAACTCCGGTCCCCGGGGATGAGCGGCAGCTTAATTGGGTTAAGGAATATGACCTGAAAAATTATCCCGGAACGGTTTATGAAGACGGCGTTCAGGCCATGATTAAAGCCGTGGAACAGGCCGACGTCCCGGTCACGATTGTTGCAATCGGCCCCATGACCAATCTCGGCGCAATCACTGAACGGGCGCCGCATCTGACAGGTAAAATAAATCTTGTCGCCATGATCGGCAGTATTGGAAAAGGGCTTGACGGCAAGCCAGGCAGGATCGCCGAATATAACGTTGTCCAGGATATTCCGGCGGCCCGGAAAGTATTCAATGCCGGATGGAACAGTATGACGATTACCCCGCTGGACACGTGCGGAGTTGTCCGGCTGCGCGGCGAGTTGTATGACCGCCTGGTAAAGTCGGCCGACCCGCTGGTGAAAGATCTGCTGGAAAACTACACTCTCTGGTCAAATGGCGGCAGGTTAGGCCCGACTCCGGACCATAGCTCAATTCTGTTCGATACCGTGGCGGTACATTTAGCGCGCACCGCTGATTTTCTGCAAATGCGGCAGATGCGTTTGCGGGTTGACGATCGGGGATTTTTGATTGATGATGAGAGCGGACAGGAGATTAATGTGGCGATTGAGTGGAAAGACCTGGAAGGATATAAGCAATTTCTGGTTGACCGCCTGCTGGGACTGCGTTAGCTGCCGGCATCAAATTCAGAAGGCCGGGGCTGATCCTTACGAAACAAACCGCGACACGGAAGAAATCCTCCGTGTCGCTGTTATAACCTGAAAATTATTTTTTCAGGAGGTAGTTCGCTTCATCAGTACGGAACGGACAGGCGGGAAAACCCTCCTTGTTGTACAAATTAGCCTCAATCGGATACATTTCCCAGGCATAGCGCACATGAACCGGCGATTTGACCTTATCCGACTCCACAACCACCGTGCTGCCATCGATGGTTGCTTGGGCCCACACAAACTTTCCGTCCGCCCCGGCAATCGCAAAGTGACCCAATGCGCCGCCTTTGGCCACCAGTCCGGAACCGGTATTTTTATAGAAAATGCGGATTCTGCCGTTTTCGACTTGCATCTTTTCAAACATCGGACCGGCGCTGACGATATTCATGCCGTACATCACGCGTTCAGCTTCTTTAGCCAGACGCAAGCCGACATCCTGCTTATTGGTCGGATGAATATCCGAATGATCGCCGATGTCGATGGTCACCGCCATCCCGGTATTGGGTATATTCAGGGTTGCGGTCTGCACTTCGCGCAGTTTCGGCCATGCCGGATCCCGCGGCTCGCGCCCCTTCCAGAAATTATCCGGAAGCCGGTTTTTCGGTGTATGCTGTTCATAGCCGGCAAGCTGGACGAAGAAGAATCCGAATTCCGGATCGTTCCAGAGCGTGCGCCAATTTTTTATCAGGAGCTGATGCAAGATCATGTAATCCTGAGCATTGCCGGCGTTGGACTCGCCCTGATACCAGATGGCGCCGCGCATCGGGTAGACCGTCCACGGCGCAATCATCGAATTATAGAGCGTCGCCGGGAAGTTAGGACTCTTCACGTCGCCGGGAATGGCCGACGCAACATTCGGACGTTCCGGAATCGCCCTGGGATCGATGGCGAACTCGATGCGCTTGTTCCACGTTCCAGCCAGATCGAGCTTTTTCGTTTTGTCGACGGCCAGAGCCAATGTCATCTGGCCGTTGACGCCACCTGAATAAGCATAGTCAATTATGCGAATGGCAATGGTGTTTGCTCCTGCTTTGACCAGCCTGCCCGGGACATTGTAGACGCGCGGAGCGCTCCAGTACATTGGAACATCACTTCCGGTGCTGCCGATAAGTTCGCCGTTGAAAAAGGTCTGGTCACAGTCATCAACGGAGCCGAGAGAAAGTACGAGAGTCCTGTCTGCCCAGTCAGCCGGAACATCGAACGTGCGGCGGACCCAGATGACTCCGTCAATTCCCGGATCATCCACGGTTCCGGGGAGGTTTACCTTCTCCCATCCGGTCATATCAATCGACTGGTCTTTCCAGTTAACGGCTTTCGCGGTTTCCGACTTGTATTTTCCGAAGAAAATCGCTTCCCACTCCTTGAACTTCCTGTCATAATCCGCCTTGATCTTTTGGACCTTCGCTTCCGCCTCCACGTTTTTCTTGTCCGCGGTGGAAATTGTGGAAAGCTCTTTAGTGCGGCCGGCGCTCTGATACCCTTCAAGACTGATCCAGCTTTCGATCGGCGTACCGCCCCAGGAACTGTTTATCAGACCGACCGGAACATTCAGGTCCTGATGCAACTGACGCCCGAAAAAGTATCCGGCACCGCTGAAATCGGCCGCGCTTTTCGGTGTGCAAACCTGCCAGCCGGGGCCGGCAATCTCATGCCGGGGGCCGACGGGCGATACCGAACGATTGGCGGTTGTATTGAAGAGCCGGATACCGGGATGTGACGCATTGGCAATTTCTTTTTCCGCATCATTGCAGCTTTTCAGACGAAACTCCATATTCGACTGGCCGGAACATATCCAGACTTCGCCGATGAGCACATCGGAAAACGTCTCCTTGCTTTTTCCGGCTTTTCCTTCGACGGTCACCACATACGGGCCGCCCGCCTTCATCGCCGGAAGCGTTGCCACCCAGTCGCCTTTTGCGTCAGCGACGGCATAAACAGAATTTGAACCGAGCGTAACCTTGACCGACTCGCCGGCCGGGCAGTTGCCGCTGATCTTGACCGGGCGCTCGCGCTGGAGGACCATGTGATCGCCGTAAACCTTGTGAACAGTAAAAGATCCGGCCATCTTTTCCTGACAAAACCATGAACAGCAGCCGGTAAGAACCGCCGCCGTCACCAACGATGCAACGAGCAAACCAAATCGTCTCATAAAATCATCTTGCCTTGTTTTAAGGTTAATTCCTTCAAGAATCTCATACTTTATACATAGCTATAAAGATAGCCATAAAACCCGGTTTTCCCAGTTAAAAAACTATGGATAATTGTTTTTGTCAGCCGGGAGGAATAAAAAAAGCCGGACGGATAATTCGCCCGGCGGGGTTTTTAAGTTCAAAAAGGCAGTTCAACAGGAAAAAATCTTCTCCAAATCAAATGTTGAATGTGCTTGCAGGGAGATTAACGTCTTGGTGTGGGAAATGCCTTTGATGTCATGGGCCATTTTATTGGCGACTACTTCAGAGAGTTCGTTGTTGGATTTTACCCGGACCATTACGACGAGATCATACTCGCCGGCCACTGTAAAAACTTCCGTAACCCCTTTGATTTTCATGACCTCGTTGATGACGCC
>CAIJKT010000103.1 GCA_903821255.1 uncultured Lentisphaeria bacterium
TCTTCAAATCATAGCGACGCCAGTCAACAGAATGCGGCGGACTCAGCAGCACAACTTCGCAACCAAGCTGTGTTGCCTGTTTAATGACATTTTCAATTTTTAGCATTCCTGCCGGAATATTGTCTTTATCTTTGATAAGATTGCTGATGCCGACAATCATGAGCAGATCAGGTTTATATCTGGTGACATATTCAGTAAAGCTTTTCGGATCCTGATAGAACCAGCAGCCGGTTGAACCACGCACGGAGATGATGAAATCAAGGTTTGATTTCGGAAAATCACGCTTGACCAGAGCTTGAAAGACCGAGTTATAACTGTCATTCATAATGCTGTCGCCCAGCATGACAACTTTCCACGGCTTGCCGTTTTTCAATGCAGCGGCGGTTTTGGGCAGCAGCGCAAATGAATCGGAGGAGGGGGAGAAATTCAGCGACGGGAGCCCTGTATAAAGCGCATCATTCCATTGGGCGGCGTTTCCAACCGGAACTTTTTTCACGACAATATCGCTGACGGCAACCCCGCCTTTTGACTGGAAAGCGAGCTGTATGCTGGCGGCGGAACTCTGTATATAGAGCATCTGGTCGTAATCTGCCTGAGCCTTACCCGGATAAACTGCGCTGTTGGTATCGGGAAGCGGTTTGCCGTCAGCATCAAAAAAGTCTACCCACCAGTAACATTGTTCATTAGTTTTTGCTTTGAACGTGAGACTGTAATAAGCTGATTCTCCCGATTTCTTGTCGAGTTTAATGATCGGGGACTGCATCCGTCCGCCTTTGCTTTCATAGTAACCTTCGAATGGCACATAAACCATTTTGTCTGCTTCCGATTTCAGAAACTGCCAGCCCTGGGTCTGATTACTGATTTTGCCCGGACAGGAATACAGCACATCCCCGGTAAATCCGGCGACGGAGATCGCACATAATGCGGCAGTGGTAATTGTCTTTTGAGTAACGGTCATGTTTCACCTTATTGATTGCAAGTATTCAAATGCTTATATCGGAGGGGCACGGATCGTATGGCGGGTGCTTAACGCATGGAGTATGCATACCGCCGCAACGATAGATTTCCGGGCGGTCTAAGCATTCCACCTTGAATACCGGTCGCAGTCCTGGCAATGTCTCCGGAAGCCCTTTGATGGTCAATTTGCCATTGGCCTGATTGTAGTCAAAAGGAAACTCTTTGCCGTTTTCCAGCATGGATATTCTTTGCGGTTTGGTCATCAAGCCAGTTATGGTCGGCTCCGCTCCCGGCCAGCATTTAACCGTCAGGTAGAGATTGTTCCCGGATGCAGTGTATTCACACACATGGCTCCAGTCGGAACGGTGCCCGTCGCGTTCCATCAGGCCCATATCGAAGACTTCCGTATTGCATACGGCCTCGCGGTTTGACTTAATCCAGTTTCCTACTTCCATCATGATCTCTTCGGCCTTTGCTGGAATTGATCCGTCCGGTTCCGGCCCGATGCCGAGCAGCAGGTTACCGTTGCTTTTGGCGGCGCAGAGCAGCATGGAGATGACCTGGTTTGGGGACTTCCAGTTATCATCACCCTTCACATAACACCAGTTGTCGTTGAGAGTGAGGCAGGCCTCCCATGGTCGCCACGGATTCGGAGCCGACATATGCCCTTCCGGTGTAGTAAAGTCACCGGGCAGGCAATTGCGTCCGTTAAAGATTATCCATGGTTGTATTTCTGAAACCATTTTGTTCATTTCCTCGGCCATCCACCCTTTGGCGTTGAACGGCCACCAGCCGTCATACCAGAGAACATCGAGCGGGCTGTATTTGGTAACCAGTTCTTTTATTCTGACAAAAGTGAATGCAATAAATTTTTCATAGGCCTATTTGGTTTCAAGGGCAGCGGAAGAGGAAGGATTACAGGTCCAATGGTTGAGGCTGTGATAGAGATGCACCCGCAAACCATGCTTTCTGGCGGCGGCGATAGTCTCCGCGACAAGATCGCGTCCGCAAACAGTCTTAGTTGTACAGAAATCGCTCAAGTCGCTATCATAGAGCATAAAGCCGTCGTGATGCATCGTGGTCAGGCAGATGTAGCTCATGCCGGAGGCTTTCGCCAGTCCGCATATTTTGTCGGCGTCAAAATTTTCCGCCGTGAAAGAACTTGCCAGACGCTTGTATTCGTCAATATCAATCAGTTCCTTGTTTAGTGTCCATTCGCCTCTACCCAGCAGGCTGTATAAGCCATAGTGGATGAAGAGCCCGTAACGGGCATCGACGAAATTCTGTAAATTTTCTTCTCTGTTTTTAAACATAATCAACCTTATTTTTCATTTTGCCAGCTTTCTTATAAATGGATCGCGCTTGCGGTACTCTTCATGACAAATGCGTCCGTATTCCTGTGTCACTCCATCGCCTTCAAAATACATCCTGTCCAGTTTTACTTCGATCAATCCACCATTCTCCGCGCAACAGTTTTCAATCAGCAGACCGATTTCTTTTTTCAGATCATCAGGGGTTCCGGTCAGCAGGGTGTTTTGCGCATCGGCGCATACTTCAAAACAAATTTTGCCGCAAAACTCTTTAAGCGCCGGAATCGGAAAAACATTCGGCTGCATGGCATTCACTACATCCAGCCCGACTTCGATAAAATCATTTAGTAACGGCAATATCTGTCCGCAGGAATGCATCCACACATCCATTCCGGCATGGTGAATTGCGCTAAATATTTTCTGATAGACAGGCTTGAAGATTTGCCGGAACACCTCCGGCGACAGTAGCGGCGCAAGCTGAGTACCCCAGTCATCAGTCCCGCGATACCCGTAAATGCGTCCGTTAAAATGCTGTTTGATATATGCGATGGTCTTTAAATGATACTCCGCCAGATGGTGCAGAAACTCTGCCATTAAATCCGGTTCAAGCATGCAATCTATCAGCGTATTTTCAAAGCCGTGCAGGAAATGCGCACGTTCAAATAGGTAAGGACCGTTGCAGACGACAACATATTTCCCCTGTTGTTCCGCTTGTTTGAGTAACTTGTCCCAATGCGCATATCGGCTGGAATCCCAGGAATCGGGTACGACAATACTCCGATAGTCTGCAAGATTTTCCAGAATAATGTTTTTAACCTGCCCCATATCTCTAGAGCCGGGTTCTACCTCCCAGCGCGAACCCCATTCATCGATGCCGCCGCCGCCCAACCACCACTTTTGTCCGAATTGCGGAAAAATTGCCACTGTATCGCCGGCAAAATCCGTTTCTCCCATGCTGCCGGTAAACGGCAACCGCTCAGGGTTCTTACAATGGATTGTCCGATGCACCAGTTCTTTTGAATTCATCGTCTTTTTTCTATTCATTTCGTCGCAATTATTTAAAAGTTGTCAGATAAGCTTTGTATTCCGTGCGGAAATCTTTCCAAATATTTCTGGCTTGTGACAGGTTGTGGACATAAGGGTCCAGACACAGCGCCTGCACCGCCAGACTATCGTCGCCTTCATGCGTTGCCTTGGTAATCATCTCGTGCAGCGTAATCTGACGGCGGCAAATTTCCATCGGCCCCATCGGTAATTCACCAACGTAAATGCTACGGATCTGCCCCCCGACAGCGATGCCGGGTACGTCAACAATCGCATCGGATGGTAAATTCGAAATCGCTCCGTGATTCACAATGTTGATAGCGTCAAAGTAGGTAGGTGTATTGGTTTCCAGCGCCACAATCACTTGACACGGTTTTTCAGAGTAATACGGGTGGTCGGGGTTGACCGGAAATGGCGGCTTTGTGTACTCCTTGCCTAATAACCGCTGCATTTCCAGCGTATGGGTTTTCTTGTTTGCCAGTTTCTCATATTCATTTGCCAGCGACTCATATTGATGAGCTTTCCACTCAGATTCTTCCCAGAAAAAAGGCAGATACTCGATTATATGATCATCATAGCCAACTGGATACATATTGAACGTGTTCAGCGTTTCCAAAGTAAACATTTGCTGAGGTACGGAATCAAAGCGTTTTTTCCAGTATTGAGATTTTCTGACTTTAGCCAGAAAATCCTGCATGTAGCTTTCGCGAGTTCCTTTTTTCCTGATATCGAACAGCCAGTTCAAGTGATTGATGCCGCCGGAAATAACTTCCAATTCGCCGGGCTGCATACCCAGTTGTTCAGCTATGACGCCGAACGAACCGTGCACCTGATGGCAGAAACCTAGCGCCTTGATCGGCGAATAATTTTTGAAGTAGGTGCATAGAATCGACATCGGATTAGTGAAATTCATCAGCCAGGCGTCTGGACAAAGTGCTTCCATGTCAGCAAGGATTTCCTTGAACATGCAGATGTTGCGCATGGCGTGGATCATGCCGCCGGGACCGCCGTTCTCGCCCTGTACCTGATGCGCTCCGTGTTTGGCCGGAATGCGCAAATCTTTCACCCAGTTGGCGTAACGATCCATCTCGCATGAAGTAATGACATAGTCGCAACCGTCCAGCGCTTTTTTACGGTCGGTCATTGCCTTCAACGAAACCTTTATTTTTTTATTCGATTTTAGAATGCCGGAGACCGTCTCTTCGGCGGCGCTAAGCCGTTCCGCACTAACATCCTGCAGCACGAATTCGCAGCCGTTGAAAAGCTCATGCTCAATTAATTCGTTCGCCACGCTCATAACAAAGCCCGAGCCGGCTCCCAACATCGAAATCTTCAGTTTTCTCGTATTGTGATATGATCTTATTTGATTCATCTTAGTTCTCCAATATTTATATACTTACAACTAATATACTGAAATTTCCCTGGAAAAAAGTTGTTTAATTCTTTTTCAGTTCGATTTCAAAGCTATGGACGGCCTCAGCCAGTTCAGGATTGAGGAAGGCACGTAAGGTGTCGCGTTCTCCAGCGAAAGCCCAGCGCCAGTCATGGCTTAACAGGTTTTCCGGATCAGAGACGCTACCGGTTACATTCCAGATCGCCGCCGGAATGAATCTGCCATGATTGTTTTCTGCCTCGAAATAAGTGAATCCCTGTCCCCCGTATTTCAACGATTCAATTTTCACTGCTACGAGCATCTTATCTTTGTCGATCAGGAACATCCGGTTGTAGAAACAATCGGCAGCAACAGGTTCCTTGAAAACGCCTTGACCTATTTTTTCCCAGGTATCTTCTCCGGCATATTTGATAAAGATTCTCGTGGTCTGCGCCGAATACTGGTCAGGCTGCATAAAATGTACTTTCAGGAAGCCATGTTTCGTCGCCATATCGGGTATTTCACGCATGTTCTTCAAATAGTTTTCATAAACGGTCGCCATTTTACACGGAGTGAGTCCCGGACGTATTCGCTGCCACATCGCAACGTGATCCTGTCCGACAACATCGATCCGGGCGATGATTGTATTTAATTTTCCGGACAGTTCCAGTATATCTGCATCACGTTTGAAGAATTCAGGCAGCAACTTATCCAGTTCATAACTGATTTGCTCTCCGCGCAGTGAAAGTACAATTTCTTCCAGAATGTCGCGGGAAGCTATCTTAACTTTATCCAAATATCCAGGCAATACAGCCAGCAACACATCCACAAGCCGCGCTTTGCCGTAGTCGCCATTGTTTTCTCGTTTGGTCAGAAATGCGTTCAGATTAGTACGGCGCTCCAGATAAAGACCGCTGCTGCAAATCGCTTTTACGAACTGATAAAACTGTTCGTCGTCAATGCCAAAAATACTGTTTATTGCA
>CAIJKT010000104.1 GCA_903821255.1 uncultured Lentisphaeria bacterium
CCGCCACAAGCGCCGCCTGGAACCGGAACAGCTTGCCGCGCTGGCAGGCTATGACTGGCCGGGCAATGTCCGGGAGCTGGAGAACGTTCTCGAACTGGCGGACATTTTAGATGAGCAGGATTTCAGCAAATTAATTGAAGAAAACCGCCGCCAGTGGGGAATGCAAAACAACCTTGCCGAAACTGTCGAATATCCGGAAAATCTGGACGAAATGACCAGGCTGCATGTAAAAAAGATATTGGAAAAATACCAGGGTAATATCTCACATGCCGCCGAAGCCATGGATATAACCAGAAATACCTTGAAGAAGTATCTGAATGAATAAGAATGTTTGAATAAATTTTTTGTCATTAAATTGTAATCAAATTTGCGGGGAATATTGTATGAAAAGGAGAGCGAGATGAACTCAGATGAAGATTTCAAAGCGATGTTGACCCAAATTCAACGAAATGAGGCTTCTGAAGATGAAACAGATGAGTTCAATGAAGCATACATCTGGTTGGACTGTGTTGGTGCGCAAGGTTTTTCCAAAATAAAATATGCAGCTGAACAAGGGTATACACAAGCCTATTATCATCTGGGCAAGGCTTATCTTAATGGTACCGGTTGTGATAAAAACACTGAACTCGGAATAAATTATCTGCAAAAATCGGTTGAGACCGGGGGCAGTGGTGCCTGCTTATTGGGGGATTTATATCGGCTCGGTGTCGGAGTTGAAAAGGACTATGCACAAGCATATGATTGGTATCAAAAGGCAATTGAGACGCGAGATGAAGAGGATTGCTCTCCATACGACATGATATTGCAAAGTAAAAGTTATTTAGACGTTATTATTCGACGCAAGGGAATTAACCTTGCCTGGTGGGAATATGTTGTCAGCAGGGGAAAATCACCCGACGCAATGGATGAATTGAGATGGCTGTATTTACATGACGAGAAAAATGAAGAACGCTATTGGTACTGGACGCGTCTGGCAGTGGAAAGTGGCAGCGTGTCTGCGGAATATGACTACGGGAAAAAATTATTGAAAAATCCTGTCGATGAAGAGACTTTCAACAAGGCAATAGAACTGTTAAAAAAGGCTTGTTTTGAGTTCGGCGAATATACTACTGATGCAGCAGAAGCTATATTGACAAGCAAAATCAGTGATAATGTGAAGCAGAACGTTGTCCAATGGCTTTGCAAAAATGGCGAAGCCGAGGAGGATGCGCTTTTGGCACGTTTATACAAGGGACATGAAGATGATTTAGCATACATGAGAGAAATGGCCATGGGCGATAACAATTATGACGATATTCAGGAGGGAACGTTTAAATGTCCCAGCTGTGACCATATTTATTCTCTCGATGATCAGAATAATCCTGATAAGCAAGGTGAATTGTGCAATGAATGTTGTTATGGTGGACGCATGTTGGAGAAAGAATAGTCAAAGCCGGTGCGTTTAGCGCATGTTGCCGGAGGAGCAGCCGCAACAGCGGCGACCTGCTTTGATGACTGCTGCGAAATGATGGATTTTGATGAAGATTTTACTGCGGAGGATTTCCCCAGAAACGACTGGCTCGACAATTAAAAAGCATGGTTGCAATAATTTATCGGATAGTAAGAGTAGAGTAATCGTAAAATGAAAGTTAAGTGATTTGCTTTTTTCAACAGAAATCAAAGAGGGGATTTAGCATGAGTGAAGAGGATGATAAAACAGAGGAACTATCGAGG
>CAIJKT010000105.1 GCA_903821255.1 uncultured Lentisphaeria bacterium
ATTTCACTCAAGAATCCCTCAAAGGGCCTAATGGCGGGGACAAAACAGCCAGGGATGCTCGGCAAATGGTTTGTGATGCCCTCTTTGATAACCGTTTCAAGACCGCACCCGAGGTCAGGAAGAACTGTGCGAGGATTTTCTACGATGATGGTTATCACGTCGACATGCCAGTCTACCGGATCCGGGAGATCGACGAGGATTATGAACTTGCCTCTGGCTCGGAGTGGGTACATTCCCGCGCCGTTGACGTTGAAGAATGGTTCAATACCGCCAACCAGACAAAAAGTCCTGATGAGAACAACGGTCGTCAGTTTCGCAGAATCGTTCGGATGCTCAAAAAATTTGCTAAAAGCCGAGATTCCTGGAAAGGGCAGATTGCCAGTGGTTTTGCCATCACGACCCTAGCCGAAGAAAAGTACGTGGCCAATAAGTTCCGCGAAGATACTGCCCTCCGCAATACCATGAATGCCATCTACAGCCGACTCATATGGAACCTTGAGGTAAACCATCCTGTCACTCCGGGAACGAAGGTCACAAAAGGGCCTGAAGACGCCAAAATGAAGTACTTCCGGGGAAAATTGGAAACGGCTCTTAATGACCTCAAGGCACTCGACAAGCCCGATTGCACTCGGGAGCAAGCGCTGAAAGTTTGGGATAAGGTCTTCAATACCGATTATTTCATCAATCGATATAAGGGTGAAGAAGAGGAAGGGAAGGCTTCTACAAACGCCTTAGCCCTATCGAACCTGATTGCTACCAAAGGTGAGCCCGCTAAGGTTCACAAAAATGGAGGAGGTCGATTTGCTTGAGAGTCACCACGCTTGGGGAATTAAAAGGCTTGAGGCCTTCATCTCCCAGTTCCCCGATTGGAGACGATTAACTTCTGCAGACCTGAAAATATATGAGTCATTATTTGTAACTGGCTGGGAACTACCAGGCTTAAGTAACGATATTTCAACTCAGCTACGTATATTGGTTGGCTCAGGATTCCCCTTCGAGCCGCCGCGGGTTGCCGTCTTTCCTGCTCCTCCTGTACTCGCGTGGCCGAACTTAGAGGATAAGGGTCTTTTATGCCTGCTTACTGAGGAATCGGCAGAACAAATTGAGTCAATCGCTGTATCCTTGCTGCAAGGTGCACAAGAGCTTGTAAATGAGTGGCACTCAAAAATTGGGATGGAGAGGTTCGAAGATGAATTCCAAAGCTATTGGGGTCGCTGGAGGCGAAATACAGAACAATTTGTATCGCTTTGTGCCACTGACGGGTTGTCGCGATGGGTTTATGCTTTCCACGAACGGCATTTCACTGTCGTCGCAGATGATAAACAAACCCTGAAATCATGGGTCTTTAATTATTTTACTTTTGATTCGAAAGTAACCATTCAACCAATTCCTCTTGTCAGACTTTCCAGGCCACTTAGACCTGTTGAGTACCCTAACACCGTCGCTGAATTATTCGCCATAATAATGAGTGATGCTGATGCCATTGCTATGTTGCAAAAGCTTATCCATTCAAATTATGACAAGCGCAAAGGCGTATTGTTGGCCTTTCCTGGTCGCCTTGGTGTTGGATTTGCCGGGATTATATTGCCGCCAAACAACAAGAATATCGCGAACGGCTTTCGTAAAGGGCACATCCCAGCACGCACAATCATGCAGCGCTATAATATGTATTCAGTCAAAGGGGCATCCGTTACCAGATGTGATTCTTCATGGGTTCATGGGCGGGA
>CAIJKT010000106.1 GCA_903821255.1 uncultured Lentisphaeria bacterium
ATTGCCGGCGAGGCGCATACCTGAAGGTATGTAACGAACCGGCAAACCCAAAGGCATTTGGGAGAGTCGCAAAGATGTAGAGGTTATTTTTGCGGGACTCCTTAGTACGTGACTATTAATATCATGAAGAAACAGGAAAAGAATTTATTATGCTTAATTTTGGACGAAAAAAACTGGTGCGGGCAACAGCCCTGGTATTTGCCGGCGCAGTCATCGCATCCGGCGCAATTGCCGACGATACTTTTTCCCCGCAGGCCTATGCCGGACTGATAAAGACGGAACCGTATAAGTCAAAAGGTTTGACCCCGGTTGACTTAAAGACGGTAGCGGGACTGGAATCGCAAGTTATTGCTAAAGACGGCACGGCACAGATGCAGATAGTCTTTAATCCTAAAGCGGCCAACGGGTTGTACTACAAGCAGATTGCCGAATTATTGAAAGAATATCTGGACAAGGCAACTGGCGCCAGTTTCAGGATTGTAACTGCCGTTCCGGAAGGTAAAGCGATTTTTGTGGGTCCGGTTGCGCTTCCAGAGTTGAAATCGATTCTGGAAAAGGCGGATAAACTGCCTGCGGAACATTATCTGATCGAAAGTTTTGCCGGTGGAATCATACTTGCCGGTAACGACCACGACCGATCAATAGATGGCGGCAAGGAAATTTCCATTTACAATTACAATGCCGGAACTGCGGGCAATATGCTGTTTTGCAGTCGCGGCACGCTTTTTGCGGCAGTTGACTTCCTTGAACGCTTCGTCGGCATCCGCTGGTACATGTCTGGCCCGCTGGGTATTTGCGTGCCAGACCTGAGGGAAGCCAAACTTCAAATGCCGCCAGTGGCTTACGAAGACGGCCCAGTATTTTCCGCCAGGTATCCCAGTCTGTCCAGTGATATTGACCGAGCCGGCTCGTTTCAGGAAAAGGCATTATGGGGATATGTCTTCACCCGCATGGGAGTGATGATGCCTGTGGTTGCAAATCATACCGATATCTACTGGAATAAGTATTACGCCAAGACTCACCCAGAATATTTCGCTCTCCGTGCCGATGGCACCCGGATGACCGGGAAGGGGGGACCCGAATGGTTTTCGGATTTGGACACCTCGCAGCGTTGTTATACCAACGAGGCAGGTTTTCAGGAACATCTAAAAAATATTGAGAAATATTTGAATTCCAAAGCAGATCCGGATAAGTTCGGCGGAATAGACCCGATGCGCGTTCCCAATAAAACCTGCATCTACTGGCTGCCCAATGACGGCTTTCCCGGCTGCGCCTGCCCTGAGTGCATGAAACTCACCGACAAAGACGCTCCGACTGACAGGATACATTCCCGGTTGCTCTGGAGCTATGCCGCCAGGCTCGGCAAGGCGATCAAAGAGCGCTGGCCGGAGAAAAAACTGTGTGTCCTCGCCTACTCGACCGCCGTCTTCATTCCACCGGATATCAAGCTGCCTGATAACATTATAGTTTCATTTTGCATGCAGGATGTGGCTGACTGTTATATGAAAGAGCCGAAATACCGTCAAGCGAATCAGGAACGGCTGGATGATATTTACAACAAAACGCACAACAAAGCAGGTATGTGGATCTACTATCCATCCTGTCCTTCTTACGAAAATAAAATGTCGATTCCGCTATTTGCGCCGCATGTGCAGGCGGAGTTTTTCAAGACGAACAAGGATAAAATCTATGGCCCGTTTTTGTGTAATGCCACACGCGAAAGCATCAGTGTGAACGGTCAGGCGCTTTATCTTTACCACAAGCAGCTCTGGAATCCGGACATTAACGTAGACGCGTATCTCTCCGAATTTTTTGCCCTGATGTATGGACCGTCCGCCACGCAGATGCGGGATTACTACCAGACTACCATCGACAGATGGGAAAATACCAGGTGGTCCTATCTGCCTCCGCCTTATCAACTGTCACGCACGATTCCTGAAAGCATGATCTGGAAGGAAACTTATCCCCGCGATGTCCGCGATCAATTGGAGAAAACACTCCAGGCGGCGCTTAAAACCGCTCCCGCCGGCAGTATTTACTATGCGCGGGTTCAGTATATGATTGACGCCACTAAACTATTTTTCGATCAGGGCAAGTTTGCTGACGAGACAATCAAGCCGCTTATGGATTGCGCACGTTTCGAGTTGCCGCCGCAGATTGACGGTGATACCGCTGAATGGAATGGTAAAGTCCCGGTGATGCTGAAAGGCTGGAAAGGAGAAGCGGTTTCCGAAAAAACCGCCATCTTCACGGGATATGACA
>CAIJKT010000107.1 GCA_903821255.1 uncultured Lentisphaeria bacterium
ATGACATCCAGAATGATATTGTCACCGTTCCGATCAGACAGGGCTGGAACAGTTTTCTCTTTATCCAGGAGGTCACCCAGTTCAGCATGGGCTTCATGCTGCAATTCCCGCAGTCGAAGCCGGATAAAATTCTCCTGCTCCAGGATACGATCGAAGATTCGCCGCCCTGCTGGAACATCGCCGGGCCGCTGAAACTGCCATTGCGCGACGCCACGCCGTCGCTTAAATTTGAACGGCTGGAGTCGAAATCGTTCAATCCTTCCATCCGCAATCTGCTTAACGCGTCGTCTTTCCTCAGCGCATGTGAATTGACCTGCGATGAACAAGACCCGGTGCTCAGGATTTCGGCCGGCCAGTACATTCTGTTTAAATCAGAGGAGCTGAAATACGGCTTCCCGGTTTTTGAATTCAGCGGCAGCGCGGGTGATATCGTGGATATTTCCATCGGCACCTGTCTGAGCAGTACCGGCTTCCCGGTGATCAGCGACAAATGCCGCAATACCCATTCACTGTATCTCCGTCCCGGCGTCAATGAATTTCTGAAATTCAAACCGGGCGACTGCTGTTATATCATGATTTCCGCCAGACGCGCGGAAAGCGAAATCGAAATCAGCCGGACAGCGTTCTTTGATTTCTACCGCGTCCAGCGCAATGAAAGTACATTCCGCTGTTCTGACGAGGAATTGAATGAGATATGGGATATCGGCAAAGCCGTTCTGCAGAGAAGCGCGAATTATGTCGTTTCCGACGATCATTACAACAGCCAGAATTCATATATAATTGACGCCTATGTCCAGAGCATGAATATGATCCTGACTTTCGGCGACTATTCGCTTTCTGAAATCAAGCTGACCCAGTTCGCCGGATCACAGTTTGAAAACGGCGACATTCCGACCCTCTCTTTCGGCTCTGAAACCAAGTCGCAGATTAATCACATGTTTTTCTTCCCGGTATGGATGAATTTTCATTACAAGACCAGCGGCAACGAAGCATTTCTCAACAAAATGATCCCCCATCTCGATCTGCTGTTCGAATTTTATGAAACGATGCTTGACGAACATACCGGCCTGCTGACCGACATTTGCGTCAAATTCAATCTGCAGTGTCCGCTGGCGTACCGTTCGCTGAACCGCAAGGGAATCGCCGCGGATATGAATTCGCTCTACTGCCGGTTCCTGCTTTCCGCCAGCGAAATATACCGTTCCATCGGCCGCCCGGAAACGGCGCTGCGCTGTATTGATATTGCGTCAACAATCGCGCTGAAGCTCAAAGAATACTGCTGGAATCAGAATAAAATGCTTTTCTCCAGCTTTTTCAGCGAAGGCCGGCAGAGCGACGAAAAAGACGCGCTTACCAACTTCCTGGCAATCTATTCCGGGGTCGGTGAAATTGAATCCTTTGAGGAAGTGTTCTTCGAATTTTTCAACTTCGACAAGCCGTATTCCAAGGTTCCGGAGCAAACTGAACATCCGTACTTCAGCTTCCTTTTCCTGGAGACGCTGTTTGCGCTAGGACAAAGCGAATGGGGCCTGAAGTATTTGAAAGACTTCTGGGGCAGAAGAATCGACCGCGAAGCCAAAGCCTGGAAACAGTCGGCTGATTCCGCGGTAATCTGCCCGCTGGAACTTGCCGGCGGCAGCACGATCTCCCCGAACATGTTTTTAATCCGCGAAGCCGTGGGAGTGCGTGTCGCCGAACCCGGCTTCTCGACAATATATTTCAACCCGGCGATAACCTCGCTGACCTGGGCGGATGCATTGATCCCGACCATTTACGGCAAGCTCCGGGTTAAGTGGGAAATTCTGGAAGACGGTTCGATTGACGCGACTATTGACGCTAAATTCCCGCTGAAAGTCGTTCCGGAATTGTCCCCTGAACTGATCGCCAAATCCACTTTCAGGCTCGGCGAGAACGTCGTTCTGCTTGACCCCGCGAGCGGCGGCAAATAATTTAACCCGCAGGAACTTATGCAGTATTCACAGGCCGGCAAGGGCAGAGTTTTTATAATCAGGCTTGAAGATGGAGACATCCTGCATGAATCCATCGAAAAATTCGCCCGCGCGCAGTCTGTCGCCGCAGCCGCGGTAACCGCGGTCGGCGGCGTTGACAAAGGCAGCCGCCTGATCGTCGGGCCGGATAACGGCCGCGCCGCCAGAATCACGCCAATGGAATATGTCCTGGACGACGTCTATGAAGTTACCGGCTGCGGCACCGTCTTCCCCGACGACGACGGCAATCCAGTTCTGCACATGCATCTGGCCTGCGGCAGGAATGAACATACCGTCACCGGCTGCGTCAGAGCCGGAGTCAAAGTCTGGCACGTTCTGGAAATCATCATGACAGAACTTACCGGCTGCACCGCCAGACGCTGCCTTGACGCAGCCACCGGCTTCCGCCTCCTGCGCCCGTAAGCCGTTTTTTAAAGTGTGCCGCGATTCTTTTCCGCCAGCTTATACCAATTCGGTATTAAACCATATAAAGGGTTTTGCAAATGAAACACAATATCGTTCCCCGAATCGCTGTCGCTTTATCCGCTGTTATCTGCCTGGCGTTTCTGCCGAACACCGCCAATGCCTGCACCCGCTGCGTCTACCTGGGACCCGAGCACACGGTCATCGCCGCCAGATCCATGGACTGGGCGGAAGATCCCGGCACTAATCTATACTGCTTTCCGCGCGGTATGAAGCGCCACGGCGCCGCCGGGCCGGATTCCATCACCTGGACCAGCAAATACGGCTCCGTGGTCTGCGCGTTCTATGACGTCAGCACCGTGGACGGGATGAATGAGAAAGGCATGGTCGCCAATGTCCTGTACCTGGTTGAATCCGACTACGGCAAACCGGACGGCAAAACGCCGACGATCTCGATCAGCGCCTGGGGTCAATATGCGCTGGACAATTTCGCAACTGTCGCCGAGGCGGTTGACGCGCTGCGCGGGGAGCCGTTCATCGTCATCGCGCCCGTACTGCCCAACGGCGCCCTTGCCCAGGGCCACATGGCGCTGTCGGACCCGACCGGCGACTCCGCAATCTTTGAATATATAAAAGGCAAACTGGTCATTCATCACGGACGCGAGTATCAGGTCATGACCAACTCTCCAACCTTTGATCAGCAGCTTGCGCTCAATAAATACTGGGAACAAATCGGCGGACTGACCTTTCTCCCCGGCACCAACCGTGCCGCCGACCGTTTCGCCCGGGCGTCGTTCTACATCAACGCGATCCCGAAAACAGATGTCCACAAGCGGGCTGTTGCGTCGGTCTTCAGCGTGATCCGCGGCGTGTCGGTGCCGCTGGGGTTCACCACGCGGGGACAGCCCAATATCTCCAGCACGATCTGGCGGACGCTGTACGACCACAAGAATAAAGTTTTTTACTTTGATTCAGCCACCAGCCCGACAATATTCTGGACGCCGCTGGCGGACCTGGATTTCAGTGAAGGCGCTCCGGTGAAGAAGCTGACATTATCCGGCGGCGAGACTTTCAACGGCAACGCCGCGCCGATGTTCGTCAAAGCCGAACCGTTCAAATTTCTCCCCGCAATAGCCAAATAATCGCTCAAGGAGCCGGTCGTCTGACCGGCTTACAGGATTAACTTGCCAGCAATCCGTTGTTTTTCTTCAGCGGATCGCTGCTACCGGTATCCGCGCTGCCGGTCAACGGACCGGTCAGCCCCAGGCTGCCGGTCTTGAATGCCGACGGATCGATATTGAAATTCAGAATGTAATCCGTATTCTCCTTGCCGGCCAGCGTCGCCTTGACGTAATACTTGCCTGCCGCCAGCGTTTTGGTGATGCTCTCATCGGAGTTGCCGCTCTTCGCGGACGCCGCCTGCTGCTTGTTTTTGCGGTCGTACAGATACAAGTTGACGTTGGAATTCATGCCGGTCAGATCAAGCGTCACCGCCGTCGAGGCTTGCAGTTCAAACGTGTAATAGTCGTCCTTGTTGCCTGACCCCACCCAGCCGTGAACCGTTCCATCGGAAATGAGTTCGACGGAGGTGGCAAAGGAACTGCCGGCGGTTTCTTCCTGAAAATAATTGCTCAGGTTATAGTAGGTGTTGTTGGCGATACCCTTGCCGCCGTCGGCGGGAGCGACTTTTACGAGATAATCACCGGCGGCCAATGCCGTGGCGATTGCTTCGTCGGCGCTCTTTTTATTCGCGGATGTCTTCAACACTTTACCGG
>CAIJKT010000108.1 GCA_903821255.1 uncultured Lentisphaeria bacterium
CCGGCACCGAACTTGTCACCGTTGCTTTACGGCGCGTAAACATCGGCGACAGCGGCGATGACATTCTTGCCGCGATTGATACGAAAAAAGTCGGAATCATGCTGAATACCAGCGGAGCCCGCAACGCCCAGGACGCCGTCAAGATTGCGCGTTTCGGACGCGCCGGCGGCTATGAGTGGATAAAACTGGAAATCCATCCCGATCCCAACTATCTGCTGCCGGACCCGATCGAGACCCTGGCGGCCGCCGAGATTCTGGTCAAAGAGGGCTTTATCGTCCTCCCCTATATCAATGCCGACCCGGTTCTGGCCAAACGGCTGGAAGACGTCGGAGTGCATGCCGTAATGCCGCTTGGCGCGCCCATCGGCAGCAATCAGGGACTGAGAACTGAAACCATGCTGCGGATCATCATCGAGCAGTCCAATGTTCCGGTGATCATCGACGCCGGCCTCGGACTGCCGTCACACGCCGCCGCCGCCATCGAACTGGGAGCTGACGCCGTGCTGGTAAATACCGCCATTGCCGCGGCAGGCGATCCGGAAGCCATGGCCATGGCCTTTGCGCTGGCGGTGAAAGCCGCTGAAATAGCCATCAAGGCGGTTCCCGCCGCCCCCGGTTTCAGAGCATCGGCGACCTCGCCGCTGCACACATTTGACAATATTGTCTGATTGTATTTATTAATTCAGGAATCTTAAAAATGTTTCCTTATTGCAAATATCCGGAAAATGAGATCAAATCCTATCTGCAAGCCGTCTCGCGGGAAATGGTCCGCAGTTCTCTGGAGAATCCGGAACCGAAGTTTTCCGATTTCCTTAACTATATTTCCCCCGCCGCGGAAAACGTGCTGGAAGAAATGCGCGAACATGCCGCCGCCGTCAGGAGGATGTATTTCGGCAAAACGGTACGGCTGTACGGCCCGCTTTATATTTCCAACATCTGCATCAACGACTGCGCCTACTGCGGGTTCCGCACCTCGTATCATGAGCACAAGCGCCGCCGGCTGACGTTCGACGAAATCATGGCGGAAGCTAAAATCATCAAAGGTTACGGCATGGACAGTCTGCTGCTGGTCAGCGGCGAAGATCCGGTCGGCATCCCGGTGGATTTTCTGGTGAAAGTTGTCAAAGAACTGAAGAAAATGTTCTCCTACATCTCCATCGAGATTTATCCGATGGATCGCGACAATTACCGCAAACTTTTCGAAGCCGGGGTTCACGGCCTGACTATTTATCAGGAAACCTACGATCAGGAATTGTATAAAACACTTCACCGGCGCGGACCTAAAGCCGATTATCAAAACCGGCTTGACGCAATGGCCGCCGGCGGCGAGGCCGGCTTCTACAACCTCGGCATGGGGGCGCTGCTCGGACTGAATCCGGACTGGCGGCTTGAAGCGGTATCCGTGGCCGCGCATGGACTGTGGATCAGAAAACATTTCTGGCGGAGCAAAATTCAGTTCTCATTTCCGCGCATCACCCCGGTCGAAGGCGGCTTCCAGGTCCCCGCTCCGGTATCGGAGCTGAATCTGGAACAGACGATGCTGGCTTTCCGGCTGTTCTTCCATGAAGCCGATTTATTTATTTCCACCCGCGAATCCCGCGACTTCCGCACCAGGATCGTCAAGACCTGCGCCAGCCACATCAGCGCCGGTTCACAAGTCGCGCCGGGCGGTTATGAGGAATATGAACGGTTGAAAGACAAGCGCGACCTGGGGCAGTTTACCGTGACCGATAACAGTTCCGTAGCCCAGGTAGTGGCGGACATGAAAACCAACGGGCTGGAACCTGTATTCAAAGACTGGGACGTCTCTTTCGGCGCATAAATTACGCGTCAGCAAACAATAGATCAGTCCGTTCATGCAATCGCAACCGGATTATTTACAACTTTTCTTGACTGTATCTTCAAGATTTGAAAAGATGGTTGCTCCATGCGGATATATTCCTTTGAAATCAGTACAAACCTTCATTGTTCCAACCGGGCGGATTGAGGACAGTTCTGTTTTTGCGCGATTAACGAATTCCTCTCCCTGTGCGGCTGATTCGAATGTTGCTATTCCAACCCATTCGGCGCCATCCCATTCCGCGACAGTGTATTTTTCCTTTTTCCTTTTCTGCTCTTCCGTAATCGCCATGCGCGCTTTTTCCATTCCGCAGGCAAAAGCTTCCTCCATTGTTTTCCATTCGTCCTCGCCGGAATCGCCCGCCCATAACTTCTTCTTAAATTCAAAATACCCGCTCTCTTTTAATTCTTCATAGCTTTTCGGGGTATGGCTCAAGTAGTAATGATCGGCGGCTCTATTGAAATATTCGCGTTTATTGATTAAGCTCAGCCCTTCTCCGTTCGGCAATAAAACACTGGTGATATTATTATCTTTCACCAATTGCTCAATTGTTATCGGTTCTGCTATTTCCTCGCCGGTTTTCTCATTGAAACCACTGGATATTTTAGCGATCAATTCGCCGGTTTTTCTATCCAGCACCAGGTCATATTCTCTAACTCTGATAGTCCAGTTGACGAAATTGGCGTTATGCGATACGGATAATTGACCCGGTTGTATTGTCATGTTTGCAAATCCTTGTAAAAATTCAGGCTTTTATATTAATTCCGGCATATTAATTTTATCGGCTGCGCTAAACAACATGTTCACTCCCCCTGCAAAACTCCCAGCGCATTAGTCGCCGCCTGCTTGACCTCTTCATTGTCATTTGCCGCAGCTTTGCGGAACCATTTTATTGCTCTGGCTTCATCTTTGCCGACACCTTCTCCTTTGGCATAGCATACGCCAAGATTGTACTGGGCTTCCGCATCGCCCTGTTCGCCGGCTTTGAGGAACCATTTTACGGCTTCAGCCTGATCTCTGGCGATACCTTCGCCTCTGGCATAACACACGCCAAGATTATGCTGAGCTTTTACATATCCGTTTTCAGCGGCTTTGCGATACCATTTCACGGCTTCAGCCTGATCTCTGGCAATTCCTTCGCCTCTGGCATAGCACACGCCAAGATTATTCTGCGCCTGCACATCACCCTGGTCGGCGGCTTCACGATAGCTTGCCGCATCCACTTTACCTTTGGCGAAACCTTCGCCTTTGTCATAGCACAAGCCAAGATTATACTGCGCCATCGCATGGCCCTGTTCGACGGCTTTGCGATACCATTTCACGGCTTCGGTTTTGTCTTTAGCGACCCCTTCGCCTTTATCATAGCACACACCAAGATTATACTGAGCTTCCGCATATCCCTGTTCCGCAGCTTTGCGATACCATTTCACGGCTTCAGCTTTGTCTTCGACGACGCCTTCACCTCTGGCGTAACAAGCTCCAAGATTATTCTGCGCCTGCGCATCACCTTGTTCGGCGGCATCGCGATAGTTCGCCACGTTAGCTTCATCTCTGGCAACTCCCGCGCACAGGGTACAGCATGTCCACAGACACGCCGCACTGACTATTAACAGCACCAGATTCCTTTTCATTTCAAATTCTCCTGAAAATATTAATCTGTGCAAAAAAAACAATAAAAGTGAAGCACAAATGTCATTGAAAAATAACTTGCTTCCGCAAGAATGTCAAGTTGCTTTTCCCGTTTCCGCTTTTTTGTCGTCGGGTCCTGAATTATTTTTTTGCAGCAATCAGCGCTTCGAGCCGCAAACCAAGCGCATTACGTTCAGGCGCTGAATATCCTTTAACATTAAGCTGCGACCCAAATAAGGCAATCGCCGGTTCGGGATGATTTTGCTCCAGGCATATATCGGAATAGCGCATCAGCATTTCAGTATTTTCCGGAAATACTTTGAGTTTGGGATTCCAAAAATATTTCTCAATCAATTCAACAGTCCTGTTTCTGTCATTGAGCCGGTCCATATAAATTTCCACCAGCAGCAGATACGGTTGCGGGTCAAACTGGTTGCGTTCCAATATTCCATCCAGTGCGGCAATTGCCTCCTGGTATTTTTCCTGTTCGATCAGCCCTTTGACCGGCGCGATTTTTTCCGGCGCCTTTCTGAGATAATCCAGCGGGGTGTAAACAAAACAGCCGAAAGACGATCCGATTTTCGGTGCGATAATATATGCGAAACATATAGCAGCAAATCCCATAAAGATCAATGCTATTACAAACCCGATAAGCTGCCCCATCGGTGTGGAAGCCGATCCCATGAAATAAATGGCCGCAATTGAACAGAGGATGCCGATAATTGCCAGAACAATATTTTTCTTATCCATAAAAAGCCATC
>CAIJKT010000109.1 GCA_903821255.1 uncultured Lentisphaeria bacterium
ACCATTCTTTTTGACTAAAAACAGCTTGTTTGCCACATCCTGCCCAATCATGCACATGCAGGCCGTCAATACAGTAAATCAGAACGTTTATGGCGGGAGGTGTTTATTAATAGTTTGACTTTAAAAATATCTTTGCTTGTTTTTTTATTATAAGAGTACAAATTAATATTACCGTATATAAACATCAAAGCAAAATATCCTTAGGAGTAGCAAATGAAAAAGATGTTATTGATGTGCGTTCTGACAGGTTTTTGTTTTATCCTGTTGGCACAGGAACAACAAACAGGGAAGCCGGCAGCGTCGGCAACTGTCAAGAATGAGGCGGTAAAAACTCAAGCTGTGACCGAAACAGCCCAAACTGCAGTTCCGGAAAAATGGGATTCTGTTCAGTTCGGCTTCTGGTTTGGCTTTCCGCCTTCAACTCAGAGAAACAATGTCTGCGGGATCAAAATCGGCGCGCCGTTCTGCGATGGTCCGCTGAAAGTCAGCGGGATTGAAACCGCGCTTTTCTGCGGAGCAACAGATAACATTGACGGGGTGCAGGCTTGCGTGCTGGTTGCGGTCAGCAAGAAACTTGACGGTTTGCAGTTCAGCATCGTAAACATTGGGAAAGTCGTTAAAGGGCTTCAGCTTGGCGTGGTCAACATCGCCAGGAATGAATCTTTCCAGATCGGGATTGTCAACTATATAGAAGGCAATACAATACCATTGCTTCCAATAATTAATTTTAAATTTTGAACACTCATAACAGCACAGGAGTTAAAGAATCATGAAGAAGTTATTAATCTCGGCGATCATATTGGCCAGCGCGTTAGGCATGCCGCTTCAAGCCGCCGATGCTGCGGATAAAACAGGAAAAGATCCGCTGAACGAGTGGACATTTTTTCAATTGGGCTTCTGGTTTGATGTTCCGTCCTACACCAGAAACTCCAATGTTTACTTTCTGAAACTTGGGTGTCCGGCCAGTTCAGGCATTGGCCGCGTGAAAGGGAATGAACTTGCGATTTTCTGGGCAGGCACAGACTATGTCGAAGGTTTGCAATCCAGCTTTATTGTATGCGAGGACCGGAGAATGGACGGCGTTCAGGCATCGCTGGGATTCTGCCGCAGCAGAGAGAATTTAAACGGGCTTCAGGCCTGCGGCGGCGTCAATATGTCCGAAACCACCAACGGGTTCCAGCCCGGCGGAGTTAATATCGCGGGCGACGTCAACGGACTTCAGATGGCGGCAATCACCAACATCAGCAAGGATATCAATGGCGCGCAGTTCAGCATTGTCAACTCCTCCAAAAAGCTGAACGGATTCCAGGCAAGCGCGGTGAACATGGCCGACGGCGGTGACGGAGTTCAGCTTGGCGCGGTCAACATTACCAATAAGCGCGGAATTCAATTCGGTCTCGTTAACTATATTAAAGATGGATGGGTCCCGTTTCTGCCAATCTTGAATATTTCTTTCAAGTAACCAGTTGTATTGATTCGAATAAGCCGACGGTTTAATATCGCCGGCTTTAATTTTTTTTAGAGGGTAGGCAGATTGCCCGAAGTCATAATGAAATAAAATTGCGCCCCAGCAGATAACGCCCGACAATGAACGAAGAAAGCATTGCGCCGAGAATTCCCGGGATCAACGCGCTTTGCCCGACAGCATAAAAGTTTCTGACCGGAAGACGGCCGAACAGGCTCTGTTCACCGACTTTGTGCATGATGCCGTATGCGGACCCATGCGGCGGAAGATACTGCTCAAAGGTTAAAGTGGACGAAGTGCTCAGGACATTTATTTTTCCGGCATACTCCGGATAAATCTTTTCAATCTTTTTAATCATAGCCCCGGCACGACACGCCTTGTATTGTTGATACGAATCGTCATTTTCCCGGCAGACAACGTTTTTCCAGCGGTCGGCTTCCCCTGGAAACTCATTTTCGAAGGCGCAGAGGACGTTGACTTTATCATTGCCGACAACTTCAACTCCGGTAAGCACGGCCATCCCGCAGGCGTCGTTACCCGGACTGATAATTTCATTAAGATTGTCCCTGGTAAGATAAGAAGTCAACGCGGATGAAACCGGATAATCGGTCTGAATTGTCGCAAACAACGAAAAAAATGAGAAGCTTTCCTCGCATTTCTCAATTGCCTGACGGCTTGACGCCGGCACTGCATCTTCAGGCAGGATTGAAATTATTTCGCGCGGATGAATTGCCAGAATGCAGTTCTCTAAATAACAAGTTGCGCCGTTTGACAACTTCACGGCGCTGATCGTCCTGCCGCGACGTTGGACAATGCCGGAGATTTCAGTATTGGTCAGAATATCGATATTCAATTCCCCTGCCAGGCGCTTGAAAGCGTTGATGAAAGCGTCACCCCCGCCTGTCACCCTGGCCAAAGATTTATGCATGCCGACAGCGGCCCGGCAGTGCATGGACAACGGCATTACCGCAGGCGGAGCACCATAACAGAGTGCAACGTTACCGAGAATGGTCTGCAATCTGGTATTGGAGGTAATTGAATCAAGATACTTCTGCAGCGGGATGGAATCCTCGTCAATATGCTGCATCAGAACAAAGAGATCTTCCGAGTTGAGCTTATTCAGATCCATGAACGGAGTGCGCCGCTCAATATCCTGCTCAAGCTGCAAATATTTATCTACGGCTTCGCATTCGCCGGGGAAATATTTTTTCAGCGCACTGCCGACTGCGTCCAGGCCGGAAGGCATTTCATACATCGAGTTGGAATTTTCAAGGAAAATACGGTTTGTCTGCGGATCATCAAGAAATTCAGGACATACATCCTTTTCCATTCCGAGTACGCGAAGCATATCTGAAAGCAAACCGCCAAAGCCGCCGGTGAAATGAAATCCTGTATCAAAGGGAATGCCTTTGCGTTTAAAACGGCGCATGCATCCGCCGATGGCGGACTGCTTTTCAACAAGCAAAACTTTGCGTCCGGCCTTCGCCAGCAGCAAGGCCATCGTCATACCGCTGATGCCGCTGCCTGCGACCAGATCATCGTATTTCAAATCTGGCGTGTCCATTGCTTAAATCACCAGTCCGCCGTTAACAGCTATAACCTGGCCGTGAATATACATATCCGGCTCGGCAGCAAGGAATCCGATAACTGAAGCCACCTCCTCCGCGCTGCCGAAACGGTTCAGCGGTATCAGCGGCATAATTTTGTCCTTTGGCAGTTCCGAAGTCATATCGGTCTCAATCACCCCCGGGGCTACCGCGTTGACCAGAATATTTCTTTTCCCGATTTCCCGGGCAAGGGCTTTCATCGCGCCGATCAGCCCGGCCTTGGAGGCGGAGTAGTTGACCTGACCTGCCTGGCCGGTCTGCCCGGAGGCTGAGGTGACAATTATGATGCGTCCGCTTTTTCTGGACAGCATCGGGACAATAAAAGGCTGGACTGCGTTATAGAAGCCATCAAGATTAACGCGCATAACGTCGTCCCACTCATCAGGCGTCATAAATGCCAGCAGATTGTCTCTTGCAATACCGGCGTTGTAAATGACTACATCCGGCAGAGATTCTTCAATCACGGTTTCCACGGCTTTGACTGTGGCGCTGCGGTCAGCCAGGTCGAACGTCACAATCTTACATTTTGCTCCGGCAGCGACCACAGCGTCTCTTGTCGCTTCCGCCTCACTGCTTACGCTCCGGCAGGAAAAAACGATATTAAAGCCCAGGCCGGCAAGCTTGACCGCCGCCGCGCGGCCAATTCCCCGGCTTCCTCCGATAATAAATGCCTGTTTTGATAACATATAACTCCAGCTTCTTTTGCATTATTCATTCAATTTTTAAAATAGTGTGGTTTGCCGGATTAATCAAGAAC
>CAIJKT010000110.1 GCA_903821255.1 uncultured Lentisphaeria bacterium
GGGACGTCGCTTCGCCTGTTTATGGCATATATGGGCAAGCTGGCTGATCCATTTGGCATATATAAACTGGATACGCTCAAACTGGAGAGTGAAAACTCAAATGAATGGGTGCTGACCGCCGACTATAAGCAACTCCCCGCCATGCCCTACTGGCTGCCGCGCTGGACTAACCGGATTACAATTGATAAAAAGAGCGGGCTCATTAAAAAACTGGAAGCCTTGATTAAAGAATTGGAAGAGCCGGTGATTCTGCTTGACGTTAAACGGGTCTCCACGTTCACCGATGCCGCTGATATTCCTGAGTCCACTTTTAAAATAGAGTAGAGAATTGGGAACGAATTTTTAATCCCGCTCTATCCCGGAATTATGTCGGGCAAATGACGGACTGACTTGAACCGGATTTCCAGTTTTGAAGAATGAATCATAACCGTGATTCGAGTTGTTTGTTTAAACAAAGACATAGCCGGCGTAGTTGCGTTGTATGGAGCCGAATGTTTATGGATTCCGCTTTGTATAAAAGGTCAAGATTAGCCGTGTTCTGTCTTGAAAAAACATGGTTTTGCGGTATTTTATTGAACCGTAAACGAAATGGGGTAAAAGTTGCGTAAGTTCTTTACATTGATAGAGTTGCTTGTGGTCATAACTATCATTGCGATCCTGGCGGCGATGCTGCTTCCGGCGTTGAATTCCGCACGCGGCTATGCCAGGCGCACCGGCTGTCTCAGCAATATCCGGCAGCTCGGTCAGGCGATGATTTCATATACCATGAATTATAACGGTTATCTGCCCTGCGATACCGCGACCGCATATCCTGATGGTTACACCATGTATCTATTTGGCGCCAGCTACGTCAGCGATGATGTCAACCCGCACGGAATGGGCCTGCTGTATGAATCTGGAGAATTGAAGACGCACAAATTGTTCTGGGGGTGTACGGAACCCAATGGAGACAATACCGTTGGAGTATATACTGCTAATAATGAAATGTGCGGTTGGCAGAACTGGAAAGTGCCGGGGAAAAGTGCGATTGGTAATTATACTTTGCCCAGCGCCTGGTTTTCCGGTAATTTTGTTGCTGCCGCTGGCTTCTTTTCGACAATGAAATTTTCAGAGTATTTCCCGTGCGATGTCAGACTGACGAGAACTCCGCGCCATTCACTTATCTCCTGCATTCCCAGAAGTCCGTATTTCTATACCGGTACGAGTTCATCGCATTTTTACAAAGGGGTAAATGTGGTGCGCGGAGATGGTTCGGCGCGGTGGCTTGAGATCAATTGGAAAGACCCGGCGCTTAGCCCTGACCAGTGGGGAGCAGGAACTATCCACGGCTGGGCAAATGCTCCGCAAAATATGAAATGAGATAAGTGCGGCTGGAGCATGATATTCATTTTATGAAATCTGATGCCATTAATATTCCGCGCCGCTGGCGCTCCGGGCAAAAAGCTCGTCCACCTTTACAATTGCGGAATCGACACAATTAAAACACTTACAGACAGCGGAATTTTTGACTCTTTGTTTTAACGGGTTAAGTTAGGAACTGTTCAGGGACAGGTGCACTGCAAAGAAAGGTTCAGGATGATAAGGTTCGAAATGAAGACGCTAACTTTTTTAGCGGCGGTGATTTCCGGGATGATGCTTGGCAGTTTTTCCGGGAGCGGACAGGCGGCGGGGGATAATATCCAGACGCTGAAGTTCAGCGCTTCCCCGAAACCGGTCGTGAACCCCGGCAAGGGCTGGGTCATCTATGGCGAGTCGCCGAAAGGGCATAGCCCGGAGGCGCTTGGCGTCTGCAGTTCGGCCTACACGCGTTTCAGGTGGAGCGCACTGGAGCCGGAGGAGGGCAAATTCAACTGGGCCCCCATCGACAACGCCCTTGACGCCTGGAGCAAAGCCGGCAAGCAGTTCGGTTTCGGCGTCATGTGCGAGAGCTTTCATTCCAACATAAAATACAACACGCCCAAGTGGGTTTACGATGCGGGCGTTCCCTCGATCCAGTACGACGGGTTCAAAGTCAAAGGCATGGTCGCGCCGAAGCAGTGGGACAATCCAATCTTCCTGGAGAAACTCAAGAACTTCATCGACGCGATGGGCAAGCGCTATAACGGCGATCCCCGCATCTCATTAATAGACATCCGCTCCTATGGGCAATGGGGCGAAGGACATCTGGGGCATTTGAAAGGTTCTGAAAGAATATCCCCGGACGGGCTTAAGCGGCACATCCGGATTCATCTGGACGCCTTCAACCGCACCCGGCTGTTTCTCCCCTGGGGCGAGAAGCTTTACGATCCCGTGTATGACTGGGCAGCAGCGCAGGGCATCGGCCTGAGACGCGACGGCATCCTGGGCAACTCCAACGGTTCCGAACTGATCCGCTGCAAGGGCAGGGTGCCGGCTTTCGGAGAATGGTATGACAGCTACGACAGGCATAAAATGCAGGGAGGCTGGCAGTACGCCTGGGGCGACAAACTTGAGGACAGGATAGTTGCAGACACCGCAAGGGGGGCCTTTACTTATCAGAACCTGGGGACCGGTTTATTCGTCAAAGAGAAACGGCCCCTCATCGACAAGCTGACGAACATGATGGGGTATCACTTTCTCCTGAACGAAGTTTCGCTTCCGCGGCGCATCACTTCCGGCAAAGATTTTGAAGCCTCTTTCCGCTGGGAAAACGCGGGGTTAGCCATTATCTTCATTCCGTGCAGTGTTACCGCCGCCCTGCTCGACAAGGATGGCAAAATTGCGGACAAGTGTCCGGTTAAAGGCTGTCATCCGGAGAAATGGGTTCCCGGCAAACAGATATCCGAAACCTCGACACTCAAGTTCTCCGTTCCGCCCGGGGCCTATCGTCTGGCTGTCGGTCTCTTCACCGACCCGGCGCGCCGTAATCCGGATATCCGGCTTGGCATTGAAAGCGATGCCGTCGATAACTGGCATATTCTCGGGAATATCAGCGTAACAAGCAATCAGCCGGTTTCGCCGTAATTTTTCTTTTGCGGCACTCCGGGCTGACTCCTGTCCGCCCCTGGCGGATCTGGAGTGCGCACAGTGGGGCGCATTGCGCAATCATAAAACACTGTATCATCAACTGCGGAATATTAGGATAAAGTTAAAGCAGTAACGCTTGACTTTTGCTTACAGAAAATTATGTTACGTTTACACACTAACCAAATAAAGGGGAATTCTGTATGAAAAAGATGTTAACTCTGGTTTTGTCCGTAGCGGCGGTATGCTGTATGGCCCAGCAGGCTGAAGTTAGAATTGATGTGGACGGACTCAATAACGGTGTGGCGTTAACTCCGGTAAAATCGCCTCCTCTTTACGTCGGCAACGCTACCTGGCTGTCGGATAAGAAAGAGTGTTATCTGGTTGTGTCCGGCGGCAAAATAACCGACAACTGGAGCGAGATGGAATTCAGTTTTATTCCTGAAAATGACGGGACCGTGGCGCTTGTTCTGCGCGGTCCGTGGTATAAGCCCGGAACAGAAGTAACCAACATGCCGGTGTGGGTGGCGTATGATGATTTGACCGCTACCGGCGCGGAAATCAAAAATCCCGGCTTCGAGGATGTCAATCCTGAAGCGACCGGATTCTTTAACGGCTGGGGCGGCGATCCGTCCAATATGGTTGTGGGCAAAGATGATTCGAAATCAGGAAAGAATTACGTTAAAGTCTGGCACAATGTTCCGGTTACCCAGAATATTGTCGTGAAAAAGGGGCAGAAAGTGACTGTAAAATTCAGCATCAAGGCGATTGCGACAGATAAAACAATCTAAAGACTGTCTCAGGATTAAAAATAAAGGGGTGTGCGGTTTATCCTGACACCCCGTTTTCTTTTCTAAGAAGGTTGAGTTATGCAAAAGCGAGGAGCGATGCTCTGGCGCCTGTCGTCAGTTCATCGATCAGATGCTTGACGGACACAATTTCCTTGATGCGGGAAACGTTGCTCCCGGCCATGGCAAACCCGACATCCATCATTCCCCTGGACGCATTATCGAGCGCCTTTGCGATGCAGTAATTAACTTCTTTGGGCTTGCAGGTGTGCAGACAGTGATATACACAGCCGAAATCAACACGTTCGCCGCTGGTTATTTTTCTGACGAAATCATTCATAATGACTCTGCCGGGCATTCCCACCGGGCTCTGGATAATGACCACATCTTCATCATTCGCGGCGATATACGCATCTTTATATTCCTGCGACACGTCACATTCGTGAGTGCAGACAAAGCGCGTTCCCATCTGGACGCCGCCGGCGCCCAGTTTCATGACTCTGGCAATGTCCTTGCCGTCATAAATCCCGCCGGCCGCAATTACCGGAATGTCGATATCGTTGCGGATAAAACCGCGAACGGTTTCAATTACTCTTTTCAGGATATTGTCAAGGGAATAGTTTTCTTTGTCGGCAAGTTCCGCCCTGCTGTAGCCCAGATGTCCGCCGGCCATGGGGCCTTCCACGATAACTGCATCCGGCAGACGATTGTATTTCCGCAGCCAGGTGCTGCAGATAATGTGTGCGGCGCGGGGGGAAGATACAATCGGCACCAGTTTGGTCGTATGGTTTTTGACA
>CAIJKT010000111.1 GCA_903821255.1 uncultured Lentisphaeria bacterium
CTCACCGTCAATTCACAAAATCATCTCGGGATATTTCACGAAACTTGTAAACTTTATTTTTGAACAACTCCTAAGCTTAGTTTTTAATCAGAAGCAAATTTTTTATTGAATTTTCCTGTTGTAATATTTTAGCGCAGAGTTATTATATTTATCAAGTGAAAGTTGCTATCAGTTGTCTATTGATTCGTGCGTGGATTCGAGTTCTGAAAGTTTAACAGGAGATTATCAAGGCAGCAATATAAAGACAAGCACTCGCGGAAGATTATAGATAAATTAGAAGTAGTCGAAAAATAATCCAGGGGAGGTAAAACATGTCTGAGCAGAAAATAATCGACGTCGCGGAGCAGAAGCGCTTGAATGATGCGCGCAATATTAAAGTTCCGTGGAAAAAATGGGGGCCCTATCTGAGCGAGAGACAGTGGGGCACAGTTCGCGAAGACTACAGCGAGGACGGCAATGCCTGGGATTATTTTACTCATGACCAGTCACGCTCACGGGCCTACCGCTGGGGTGAAGACGGTCTCGGGGGAATCTCCGATGACAAGCAGCGGCTGTGTTTTGCCATGGCGCTGTGGAACGAAAAGGACCCCATCCTGAAAGAGCGTCTTTACGGGCTCACCAACAGCGAAGCGAATCATGGAGAGGATGTGAAAGAATACTACTTCTACATCGACAGCACCCCCACTCACTCCTACATGAAGTATTTGTATAAGTATCCGCAGCGTGAATTTCCCTACCGCGACCTGATCGAGAAGAACCGGGGACGGTCCCGTGATGAAATGGAATACGAGCTGCTTGATACCGGCATCTTTGACGAAGACCGCTACTTTGACGTATTCATGGAATACGCCAAGGCCGGTCCGGAAGACATGCTTATCCGGATCACTGTTCACAATCGCGGCCCGGAAGCTGCCCGGCTGCGTCTTTTGCCGACGTTGTGGTTCAGAAACACATGGTCATGGGGCGATGGGGATGAAAAACCTTCTCTGCGCGAGGGGGGGCCGGGAGCCATTAAAGCCTCACATCATGAACTGGGTGAGTACTGGCTTTATTGTGATGGAACCGCGGAACTGCTCTTCACTGAAAATGAAAGCAATTCACCGCGTCTCTGGGGGCAGCCCGGTGCTTCCCCCTACGTCAAGGATGCGTTTCATTCTTACCTCATTTCCGGACAGGGCGATGCGGTAAATCCCGCTAAAGAGGGTACCAAGGCGGCGGCCCACTATGCGCTTGAAATACCCGGCGGCGGCAGCCGGACGGTCTGCTTGCGGCTTTCTTCAAATCCGCTGAACAATGTTTTCAAAGACTTCAAAGAGATATTCGAAAGCCGGATCCGGGATGCGGACGAATTCTATCAGAGAATCACGCCGCAATCGCTGAACGAAGATGAGCGCCGCGTACACCGTCAGGCGCTGGCGGGAATGCTGTGGAGCAAGCAGTTCTACTACTTCGACCTGGAGGAATGGCTGCTGGAGCATAAAAGTCACCCGTTACTCGATTCTTCGCCTCAGGGCATGCGAAACTCGGAATGGTTTCATATGCTCAATGCCGACGTGATCTCGATGCCGGACAAGTGGGAATACCCGTGGTATGCCGCCTGGGATCTGGCTTTCCACACGATCACCCTGTCACTAGTCGATTTCGATTTTGCCAAGGAGCAACTTCTGCTGATGCTGCGCAGTCTCTATTTCCACCCGAACGGGCAGATTCCCGCCTACGAATGGAATTTCAGCGACGTGAATCCTCCGGTCCATGCTTGGGCTACTCTCTACCTTTACAAATTTGAGCGGGGACTTGGTCGGCAGGACCTTCGTTTTCTGGAGCGGGCATTTCAGGGGCTGATGCTTAATTTCAACTGGTGGGTGAACCGGAAGGATCCCGCCGGCCGCAACGTGTTTGCCGGAGGATTTCTGGGCCTGGACAACATCGGCGTATTCGACCGCAGTGCACAGCTTCCCACCGGCGGAACCCTGGAACAGGCGGACGGTACCGCCTGGATGGCATTCTATTGCCAGTGCATGCTGGAAATAGCGCTTATCCTGTGCGAATACGACGATATGTACGAGGAGGTCGCCTTCAAATTCGTCCAGCATTTCATGTGGATCACACTCCGAAAACGGAGCCATAAGAACGCTCTCGTTTCCTTGTAAAAAACCGCTATGACGTTCGATGACCTCACACAGGCAGCTCGCCTTGGCCTGGCCATCCGATAATCCCTTGCCCGCAACCATGAGTCTCCCGGTCGTCTTCAGAGTCGACAGACTTTCACTGCCATACGCGAAGTTGTGATCCGCAAGGTAGACGTGGATCGATTCGTTGGGTGAAAAAACCCGGTCTATGGACCTGACAATGCCGGTTATGGGACTTATCAAATTCTCGTATCTTTGATACGTTTCTTCCGGCCCAACCGCTCGGTCATAGGTTTCAAAAGAGTCCACGAGTCGTCGAGGGGTAAGTTGCGAGAAACAAATATCTTCCTCCGTTGGTTGGGCGAGTTCCCCACACAACGGGCACTGGGGTCGGCGAATCACCGTATGCCTACGAATCAGCCAGTTTCGCGAATCAACGGAAATGATTCGGCCTTCTTCCTCGGAACTATCCGGCGAGACAATCCACCTGGCGATTATGTCGGCGGTCATGCTCAAGGCAGCCTGAACAGTTGCGGGCGATCCGCATGTGTCGGGTTTGGCCATTTCCCGAATTGCGGGTCTTGTGCCAATGAATAACTCCGCCTCGCGATGCATTCGCAACCGATCGCCAAGACACTGCCAGCACCCTGTTTTTCCGGGTTGAAATATAGGTCCTATCCATGCTTCTAATCCAACCGGTTTCACAAGCATCCAAGGTCGATGGGTTCGCATTGCCTCCTCGTTGATCACTTTGAGCAAGGGGCTAAGATAGTCGTCGACCAGGATGACATTTAGCGCGGCATCTTGGGAAAGCTGAACACCGAGTTCGGCCAGAATGTCCCCGAGAACAGGGAAATCATAATTGCCCAAGGTGGTCACGGAAACCTTCGTCGTCGACAACCTGTGCCTGACCCAGTCCAAATCCCGTCGATTTGCACACCAGTAAGCCGCATTCCTGATCGATCTGGCAGCACGGCTGGAGACGACGTATCCTTTCTGTTGCATAAACGCCAAAACATAACGTATGTTGGTCGGGTCATACCGATCGGCCAGACATTCGGCGATCTCGTCCTCGCTTCTTCGTCCGTCGATCAGAGTGGCCACAGGCCCACACAGGCTTCCGCTCACAAAAAAAACTTCCTCCTCCGACCGAAGGAACAACCCCTCCGTCTCGACGAATTCTACACGAAGATGCGGTGCGAACATGGGGATTTTTTTCATTCCGATCTTTCTGTCACAAGAATGCCTCGGCGATTCGCGAAGGCAGTTCCA
>CAIJKT010000112.1 GCA_903821255.1 uncultured Lentisphaeria bacterium
CGTTGTGCTCAACGACACTCCAAAGTGTCGGAGTCGGACGGTTGTCCGTCGGGTTATGCCGGCCGCATGGGCGAAACAGTCTCTGCTCAACGACACTCCAAAGTGTCGGAGTGGTTGTCCAAAATGAGGATAGGAGGTGTCCGGAATGTTTGTAGAATTGAAAGACATTGTGCTCAGCCGGTGTCCAAAATGTCCGAGCGGCTGTTCAAAAAGCCCCGTATTACGAAAACTGTCGTGCGGGACGGGTGTCCAAAATCTCGGAATGGGTGTCCAAAATGAAGGATTGCAAAAATATGAACTTAACGTTTTCTGACTTTGAAGTCCATAATCAAAGGGAGGTGGTCGGAAAAGTCCACTTGCGGAACGGCAAAGTATTCCGGCACTATCTCCTTGGAATGCAGCAGATAATCGAGCTGCTTTTTCGGTTTCCAGGCAGGATATGTCGGCAGTTCCGCACGGTTCGGATTAATCAGCCCGGTGTCCAGCATGAAATCCTCCAGTTCCTCCGAACCGGACATGGTATTGAAATCGCCGGCCACGATTACCGGGGTATGGGCCGGAATCAAATCCGCCAGCAGCGTCAGTTGCCTGATCCTGACCGCTTTGCGCAGCGACAGATGGACCACGAAGACTTTTACATTATTGATATCCACCTCGATGACCAGTTTTTTCATTCCCCGGCTGAGAAAATGCAGTTTGGATTCCGCGGTAAGGTCGCGGGTCAGCAGCGCATTGCTCTGCTTGTTAAGGATCGGGATATTTCTGGAAAAGGAGTTTTCCCCGTATTTGACCGAGCCGAAATGATAATGCTTCAGCCGCGCCGCCAGATCCGCGATCTGGTTATGGTAGCCGGTGCGGTAGGAGCCGGCATCGGCTTCCACCAGGCCGACGATATCGGCATTGCTGCTTTCAATGAAATCCGATATCTTCTCAAAGTGTCCGCCGTCAGTTTTCAGATAACGGTGCGCGGTCAGCAGCCGGTTATGAACGCTTCCGTTACTGCCTGTTCCGTATGCGATATTATATACCAGTATGCGTCTTTTCATGAATTCGTGCTTATTTTACTTAAATGCAGCCGCCATCGGCTGAAAATAAGGGTTTTGTTAAAAATCTTTGTCTGTGCCGTTCCCGCCGCCGCCGGCGGCATGAATTCAGGATTCGCTCTAAAATCCCGAAAACGGATTTGAATTAATTTTCATTATATCTAATATTAACTCATGAATCAAAAAAATCATGCAAAAAACAAAAGGATTTCAAGATATGTCTGCAAAAATAATTGACGGCAAGGCGATTGCCGCACAGGTAAATGAGGAAACCGCCGCGGAAGTGGCGGCATTGATCGCGACCCGGAACCTTCAGCCCGGACTGGCGGTAGTGCTGATCGGGGAAAATCCCGCATCCCAGGTTTATGTGGGCATGAAATCCAGGAAATGCGCCGAGCTGGGCATCTATTCCGAGAAAATCGTGCTGCCCAAAGACGCGACAATGGAGGAAGTCCTGAAACTGATCGAGCGGCTCAACCATGATCCGAAGATCCACGGCATTCTGGTGCAGTCTCCGCCGCCGCCCCAGATCAATGAGGAAAGGATCATCGAAGCCATTGCCCCGGCAAAGGATGTGGACTGTTTCCATGCGGTGAATGTCGGCAAAATGCTGACCGGCAGACGCGACGGCTTTTTCCCGTGCACCCCTTACGGCGTGATGGTCATGCTGGAACGCAGCGGGGTTGACCCCGCCGGCAGGCATGCCGTCATTCTGGGGCGCTCCAACATCGTCGGCAAGCCGATGATGGCCCTGCTGGTGCAGAAAGGGCACGGCGCCGACGCCACGGTGACGGTCGTTCACTCCCGCACGAAAAACATTGCGGAATACACCCGGCAGGCGGATATTCTGATTGCCGCGATCGGCAAGCCGGAATTCGTCACCGCGGACATGGTCAAGCCTGGAGCCGTGGTAATTGACGTCGGCATCAACCGGGTTGAAGATCCGTCATCCGGTCAAGGCTATAAGCTGGTCGGCGACGTCAAATACGATGAAGTGGCGGAAAAAGCCGCCATGATCTCCCCGGTTCCCGGCGGCGTCGGCCCCATGACCATCGCCATGCTGATGCAGAACACAGTCAAAGCCTGCAAGATGATTTGCGGAGTATAGTCCGACGGCGAGCCTGGGAATTGACCGCTCCGGTTGTATTACTTGATCCAGCCATCTTCTTTGAATCTGACCTGGAGCTGGTCAGCTATTACTTTGGCAGTCGATTTGGCCAGCCCCTCAACCTTGCTGTTGCCGCTGATCTCGCCGTAGCCCTTTACTACTCCGCCGACGATGAGTCCCGCTGGGTTGGCGTTGGCAATCATGCTGACTGCTCCCACCGCTCCGCCGGGCGATTTGCTGCCGACGGACTTCACTTTGCCGGAGCCAAGTTTGCGCAGTCCTTTGGCTGTCATCTGGTATCCTTCAACCAGGGTTTCCAATTCGGAGGCTCCATAGCCGAATCCGACAACGACGCGCTTGGCGCCGTCGCCCTGGGATACCGAGACGAGATAACCGCGGAGGACGATGTCGTTGACCTGCAGCTTCGTTTGCGGCGAACCTTTCTCGGCAGGCAGTCCCATGTCGCGGATCTGCTGGACCAGTTGTGCCGCGATGCCTGCGCCCAGTTGCTGTCCGGCCTTGATTTCATCAGGAGTCCGGGCCGCGGCTTTCACGGCAGTCTGTCCGGCGACAGCGGAGTCCTTCGGCACATCCGCGGGATTGGCAACGAAGTCATATATCACAATTTTAGCCGGACGCGGGAGTTTTTCGGTCACGAGCCTCTCGCGGCTGGTAACTTCGGTTGAGGCGCACCCGGCAGCCAGGACTAAAGAGATCAGGCAGGCGGCCAGCGCAGGCAGTTTGTTCAGACGCGAAGAGGCGACGGGTTTGGTCACAGAGTGCAATGTGTTGCAGTTCATGGCTGAGTCTCCTTTTTTATCGGGATTGTATTTTTACGGCCGTTGCTTATTCCTCTTTATCCATATCATTAAACGCACTGAAATTAATAAAACGCCTCAATTGGTATTTTCAAGCAAACTTCAGCGACCGGGCTTATTCCGGCAAACATTACTGCTGTCCGCAATTATTCTTCTAATGCCCGGTTTAACCTCCAGCAGAACAAAATCAAACCCCGCGAATGCCGTCAGAATGACGAGTGCGGCCAGGAGCAGCCAGGGGCTGTTCAGGTAGTACAGCAGCATGAAAACTCCGGCATACAGCGCAAATTCACGGTCCCGGATGAAGTATGAAAGTATGCCGGCGGACAGGACAAGCGCCATTATTCCGCCAATATACTCTCCCGGAGCCTGCGACGGTAAAACAATCCATTTGAAATAGAGCGGCTGGTAGAAGAATGCGCTGACGGCAAAAATGGCGGCCAGGCATGAGACCTGAGTGCGGTTCAATTCTTTCCATGGACCGGCGCAGACGAAGGCCGCCGCCAGCGGCAGGAAAACGCTCAGAATGAAACGGACCGGATCGGTGGTGGTGGAAATATGCCCGCAGAAGAAAATGGCGGTCGGGGCAGCCATCAGGATAAGAAAGTTCCGGCAGTATTTATCTTTGCAGAAAATCATGCCCCATACGCCAAGAACAAAAAACAGAAAGTTGCAGCCGATCAGAAATTTGGTATGCATCGGAAGCATAGCCAGTACGAAACCTCTTTCCGTGCCGTTGCCGCACAGCACATACGGGAATGTCAGAAAAGAGCCGACATGCAGTTTGTTGAAAACGAACTGCACCCCGAATGCCAGCAGGAAGCAGATTAAGCCGCCGGCGATGTAGCGCAGTATCTGCGGCCAGGTTTTCCAGCAGGAGTTCAGCCTGTACCAGAAAATAAAGGCGAGCAGCGGAGCGAAAAAGATGTTGTTCAGACGGATCAGGCAGGTGACTCCGAACAGGGCGGAAACCACCGCGACAAGCTGCCAGCGCGGCGGCATGAACAAGGCCAGGGCAATCGTTGAAAAGACAAAAAAAGTTGAAGACGTGTCTATCAGGTTATTATAACTGAGCGCCTGATGCAAAGAGTAAAGCCGCCAGCTGAAATGAAATTGCGGAAGCCCGATCAGCGAACCGAACACCTCTTTGTCAAAATCCTGAACGTTGAAGTAGAAGAACGGAATAATTATCCAGAGCAGCACCGCAAAAAAGGCTTTGAATTCCGATCCGCATACTTTGCGGATAATCAGAAAACCCAGGACCAGACACAGCGGCATCAGCACGAAGCCGTTGAACGCGGAAAGCTGCGGCGCAACGTCTAAAAATGATTCAGCCGCCGGGAACAGCCAGACAAAGGGGATATAGACAAAGCAGGTGCCGACTGACCGGTCCCAGGGATTGCTGAAGTTGAGATTTATGATATCCCGGGCCATGTTGAAGTAAGTATTGCCGTCGGGCGCCAGCGTGACCAGGCTGCTGTCGCAGGACAGCATGATCAGGAGCTGCAAATACCTGGTCAGCACCAGCAGCACCAGCAGTCCGGCGGTCTGTTCAGCGGGCGAGATCCTTTTCAACCCGAGCTGCAGCAGTTGTTGCGGGAAGAGTTTTTCGCCGATGAAATAAAAGGCGAGGACCAGAATAATCAACCCGCAGATTACCGCGGCGGCTTTGTAGTTAAAGTTATCCGGCGGAATCCGGTCGATGGTTTTTTTGCCGTTCCGGTCAATCAGCCTGAGTTCCTCGCAGATCCAGCCATACTGCCCGTCGGCGAGTTTTACTTTGCTGAAATCGAAGTGCCGCCCGAAAGGATGCTGGCGGAACATGTATCGCTGAACCGCAACGACTTCATATTCGGCATTGCCTGCTGTAAGCGCAATCGCTTTGGCGCCGATTTCAGGCGCGGCCAGGACCGGAATGCCCGGCTCCGGATACAGAGTTGCTCCCGCGGCAATGCAGGTAAAAACCAGGAAGAGGATTATTACTGCCGGAAACTTTTTCATTAATGTTTTACCACAAGTTAAGGGTTGATGCCGGTACTCTGCAAAGCATAACATTAGTATGGGAAAAGAATTTTTAAATACCGGGAATCAGAAAATTGAGGATTTCTATTCCGTTAATGAAGGACTATATTATGCCGCAAGCTTAAACTCAGGGGATTCAGATGAAAGCACGGAAGTTCAAATTTGTAATAATCGGCACCGGCAATATCTCCGCCACTTATTATAAGGCGGCGGGCAATGTTGAAGACGCTGAAATCGTCGCCGCGGTTTCCCGCGGCGGACGGATGCCGGCCTGGGCGCCGCCGGGTTTTGAAGTCGCCACGGATCTGGCGGGCGTCAAAGCCGACTACGATGCGGTGATTATTGCCGCGCCCAACGCGACGCATCACGTGTGGGCGGTCGCCGCCGCCGGGCTCGGCAAGCATGTCCTGACCGAAAAACCGCTGGATATCACAATTCCGGCGATGGACCTGATGATCGAAACATGCGGGAAAGCCGGAGTCAAGCTGGCGGTCGCCTACCAGCGCAGGCTCAGCCCGGATAATATGATTGTCAAAGAACTGCTGGAACAGGGCGCTTTCGGCAGGGTCTTTGCCGCCGATCTCAGCGTCAAATGCTATCGCGACCAGGCCTACTATGACAGCGCCCCGTACCGCGGCAACAAAGCGCTGGACGGCGGCGGACCGTTTATTCAACAGGCCTCGCACAGCATCGACCTCTATGCCTGGTTTTTCGGCAGACCGGTGAAGACGGCCAGTATGCTGGCCACCTTCATGCACCGGATTGAAGGCGAAGATCACGGCGTGGCGATCTTGAAACATTCCGACGGCATGATCGGCTCCATCATCGCGTCAACAGCGGCATATCCGGGGTTCCCGCCGGAAATGGCGATCCATACCGAGAAAGGGTCGCTGGTGCTGAAGAATGACATTATCACCACCTGGGAAATCAGGGAAATGGATAATCCCGGCGTTTCCGCCGGCCGGGAAATCCACAGCGGCGCCTCCGGCCCGATCGTCAGCAATACCGGCGGCCACGAAGCCGTCATTGCCGACTTTATCGAAGCGGTGAGGCTGGACAACAAACCGGCGGTGTCCGGCGAAGACGCCAGGCTTGCCACTGAAATAATTCTGGACATCTACAAGAATAACCTGTATTGACCCTCCGGGTTTATAGTTTAGTCCGGACACACATTCCGGGTCGAGTAGACATAATATGGCCTCCTGCATTTAGGTTTATTTTGTATTCCCAGTTTCTCCACCCTTTCGGTCTGCGGAGTGTCACAATATTCAAACCATGCGGAGGAGACTTCAATGCCCCTCACAGAACCGGACTTGTGGATTTCCCACATCCGGCTCTTCAGCATAACTCACCTGACACCTGACCACGTAAACTTATGTACTATTTTCGGTCTGGGCAGCGGGTAATGTTTCAGGTATTCCGTGAAGTCAACCCAATTCATTTTCCCTTTCTGACTGCGCCTGTTGAGCCATTTATGAACCAGTTTGATTGTCATCCGGTAAAACGCCGCTATTTTGTCGGAGTTTCCGCTGACGCCGTAATACTGGAAGTGC
>CAIJKT010000113.1 GCA_903821255.1 uncultured Lentisphaeria bacterium
CAGAGCGAGAGCGCTACACCGGAAAACATTCTGCACACAGGTGTCTGGAATGTCCAAAATGTTGTTTGAAAATCTTATCAAAACTTGAAAGCATTGTGCTCAACAGGTGTCCAAAGTATCGGAATGGATGTCCAAAATGGCCCATAGGACCCATAAGACCCATAAGACCCATAAGACCCATAGTACCAGGATTATGAAAACCGTGTTGTGCAGGACAGGTGTCCAAAGTATCGGAATGGCTGTCCCAAAATATTGTTTGAAAATCTTAAGCAGGAGCCAATTTACAGGGATGGACAGGATAGACAGGATAAGCAATGAGTTATAATAAAAAATCCTGTTCATCCTGCATATCCCTGTTAAATAACTGGAGCTTTCTCTGCGCCTTTGCGTCTTTGTGAGAGAATGCATTCTGCTCAACGACTATCCAAAGTATCGGAGTCGGACGGTTGTCCAGAATGTACGGAGCGGGTGTCCAAAATTATGAAATTGTTTTCCAGGCTCCATAAGCCCCGTGGTATCCATAAGACCAGGCGCTGAAAACTCGCCATCCCGGACGGCGGGGTCCAAAATGCGGCAGGGATGATGTGGCTGTCATTTTATGGCAAGAAAGCTGTTTTTAAAGCTGAAATATTGTAAAATCGTGATATATTGATGAAATCGGACATTTTGAAATTAACTTGACAATGTTTGATATTTTGTTAAATTGATTATAATTATTTTTAAAAGTAAAGCAATATCATCAATATAAAGCATCAGGGGATATAATGTATCAGGAACTGTACGATAAATTGTCAAAGTACGGACAGCAGCATCTGCTGCAATTCTGGAACGAGCTGGATTCGTCGCGTCAGGAAAACCTGGCGGCACAACTCAATGCCATTGACTGGGAAAACCTGACCGGACAGATCAAAACGTATGTGCTGAAACAGCCGGAAGTAAGCATTCCGCACGATCTCGCCCCTGCCCCGTATTTTCCGCTGCACACCCATGAGTCCGACTTGACGGAGCTATACAGGAAAGCGGCGGTCAAAGGCCATGAACTGCTGCATGCCGGCAAAGTGGCGGCGCTCACCGTCGCCGGCGGCCAGGGTTCCAGGCTCGGTTATGAAGGCCCCAAGGGAACTTATCCGATCACTCCGGTAAAGCATAAAACCCTGTTCCAGTATTTTGCTGAATCCATTTTGCGCCTGAACGCGAAATATGACCAGGAAATGAACTGGTACATCATGACCAGCAAGCTCAATGACTTGCAGACTAAAGACTTTTTCGAGAAAAACGACTATTTCGGCCTCAAGCAGGATAAAGTCATTTTCTTCACCCAGGGCACGATGCCGGCCATCGGTTATGACGGCAAACTGCTGCTGGCGGACAAGGATTCGCTGGCGCTGGCGCCCGACGGCCACGGCGGCACGCTGCTGGCGTTGAAGCGCTCCGGCGCGCTCGGAAGGATGAGGGCCGACGGAATTGATTATATTTCCTATTTCCAGGTGGACAATCCGCTGGTGTCAATCGTAAATCCGCTTTTCCTCGGGCTGCACGCAATTGAAGAGTCCGAGATGAGCGCGATCATGCTGGCAAAAACCGGGCCGTTTGAAAAGCTGGGCAATTTCTGCATGTCCGGCGGCAGGCTCCAGATCATCGAATACAGCGATCTGCCGGAGGAACTGGCCAAAGCAAAGCATCACGACGGTTCACTGAAATTCATCGCCGGCAGCCCGGCCATCCATATCATCAGCCGTAAATTCGTCGAGGCGCTGACCGCTGACGGCAAATTGAATCTGCCCTGGCACCGCGCCGACAAGAAAGTTCCGTTCATCAGCAGCGCCGGCGAACTGATAACTCCCGAAACGGCAAACGCGGTCAAACTGGAATCATTCATCTTTGACGCATTGCCGATGGCAACCAGAACCGTTGTCCTTGAAGCCGACCGTGCGGAGGAATTCGCGCCGACCAAGAATAAGACCGGCGTTGACTCCGTCGAAAGCTGTCAGGCAATGCTGATCGAAAGAGACGCCCGCCGGCTGGCCAAAGCGGGAGTAAAAGTTCCCAGAGGCAAAGACGGCAAACCGTCCATTGCGGTTGAAATCTCGCCGCGAATCGCGATTGACGATGAAGATGTCGCCGCCTACTGCCGCACCCATGAGATAATGGATCTGCCTTCCCGTCACGAGGGCGTCTATCTGTCATGATTAAAATCATCGAAATTCTTATTGATGATATTTTAAATGATGCGGCGGCCTGCTCTGAAATCATTAACGGAGCCGTGAAGCGCCATCCTGAACTCAGCGTCACCGGCGTCTGCGCCAGTGAATCGCTGGTTTTCGTTTCACTGGAGGATACGGTTTCAATGCCGGACAAGATGCAGTATCGCTTTGCCGTGCTGTCGGAACTCGATAACGACCTGATTGCCGCGGCAATGAAATCCCGCTATTATGCCGGTTTCACCACCATGGGCAGTTTCATTTCCGGCAACACCGCATGGGCGCTGTTCGCCGGGCCGGCAAACCAATCAACAACAAAACAATAAGCTATGCGTAATATATTCACACCAGACAAGAACATAGAACTTCCGGAAGACATCCAGTCCCAGAAGTCGATCAACTACGCTTACGGACTGATCATAACTGTGGCTTTGATCACCCTGTTCGGTCTGACCATGCTTTATTCCACATCATACAACACCGCCGGCACCAAGTTCTTTTACAACCAGCTGGCGTGGTCGTTTATCGGAGTTCTTTCCGGCGCATTTGTGTTCACCATCGGTCACAAGAAGCTGGGTGAATACAGCATGCTGCTGATTATTGCCTCTGTCCTGCTGCTGATCATCGCCGACTTCTGTTTCCCGGCGGTGAAGGGGGCGCATCGCTGGATCAGGATAAAATTCATCGGCGGCCCGATGAGCATTCAGCCGTCAGAGATGGCTAAGATCGCCATTGCGCTGTATATCTCAAAATATTGCGCCGACAATCTGCGTTTCGTCAATGACTTTCTTTGCCGGGAGGGTCCGATTAAGCCGTGCATTGTATGCGGCATCGTGATTTTCTTCGTCCTCGCCGGAAAAGACCTTGGAACCACAATTCTGCTGGTCACAGTTTGCATGATCGTCTTTTTCGCGGCCGGCATGAGGCTGCTGTATATCCTGCCGCCCATAATATTCGGCGGTCCCGTGCTGTTTATCATCATCAAAAAGTTCGATCCGATGCGCTGGGCGCGGCTTACCACATTCATGAATCCGGAAGCGGATTTGCAGGAAGACGGCTACCAGTTGTGGAATTCGCTGCTGGCGCTGGGGTCCGGCAAATGGTTCGGCATCGGCTTCATGGAAAGCCGCCTGAAAGCCAAGTATCTGCCGGAAGCCCATACTGACTTCATTCTATCCATTGTCGGGGAGGAACTGGGGCTGATTTCGCTCTGTCTGGTAGCTCTGGCGTATATCGTCTTTATGTATTTTGCGTTGAAAATAAGCCTGAATTCCAGAACCAGACAAGGGACGCTGCTCGGACTGGCAATAACTTCGGTGCTGATATTTCAGTCAATCATCAACATCGGCGTCGTCTCCGGCGGCCTGCCGACCAAGGGCATGCCTGCCCCGTTCATCAGTTACGGCGGCAGCAACCTCATGATGTGCATGACCGGAGTCGGCCTGCTCCTTAACATTGCGGCGGAAACCGCGTCTCCCGGATTCAACGATGAAATTATCGCTGCCATTAAAAAGAAATTCGCGTTCCTGAACTTCTTCAGGAGGAAAAGATGATCTCCCCCAGACAACCCAAAGCACTAAAGCGGCTGGTAATAACCTGCGGCGGCACCGGCGGCCATTTTTTCCCGGGCCTCAGCATCGCCAGAGAATTTAAAGAGGAAGGCGGCGAAGTGCTGCTTTTCCTCAGCGGCAAAAACGCGGATACCCAGGCGGATATCGCCACGCTGCACGGGATTGATTCCGTAAAATTGACATCCTCGCCGCGCCCCAACAGCGTGACCAGCG
>CAIJKT010000114.1 GCA_903821255.1 uncultured Lentisphaeria bacterium
CGAAAGCCTTAACCGGCTATCGAGAATGTTGTTTGAAAATCTTATTGAAAATTGAAAATCGTTGTGCACAACTGCTCTCTAAAGTCTCGGGAATGTTGGACAATATTCGATGTGTTCGTGCTAAACTGATGTCCAGGATGTCCAAAATGACAAAAATGGAATTTGTTAAGGAGCTTCTTAACCAGTAGTCGTAAACGCGGACGGTTGCCAGGATTATTATGCCGGCCGCATGGGTACACAAGATGTGTCCGGAATGTCCAGCAACGGAGTGTCTATGTCATCTGTACGAGTTGTCCAGTTTTCCGGAATAAGCGCATTAATCAGTATTTAATCCAGGGCATTTACTGAAAACAGCAGATAGAGCTTTCCTTCAATGGAATTATCCTCATCGAAAGTAATGAAAAAATCATTGGCGGAAATCCGGTTACTGTCTGATTTTGCCGTGCCGAATACTGGAGCCCAGAACTGGCGGAACCGGTTATAGCCTGGGCAGATAAAGCCGGTTGACATTGTCTTTACGGAATAGAAGTGTCCGAAGCAGAGGCTGTAGAGCATGGCATAATCTTTATCCTGATAAATAGATACAATATTTTCAAATGAGTTGCTCTGAAAACTGCAATCGCTGAATGATTTGGTTATAATATCGCCTCGCAGAAACTCTGCGTCTTTTTCTGCCATTACTCCGGAAGATATATTACTGCCGTACCTGCCGGATAATTCGACAATTTTCTCCAACCTCGTTGAATTGTGATTCTCCCATTTTCCTATCATGTCTTCAGGAAGAAATTGTTTCCAGGATGGAAGCACTTTGCCATTAAATTCCAATTCCTGTTTCCTGGTGTTCAGATAATAGTTTAAATATTCCTTGAACGATTTGTCAGAGAGTTTCGGCATCTCCAGCATTTGATAAAAATCGTCAACCAGCCATTTTCTGGTTACCTCAAGTTTGATGTTGTCGGCAATATACTCATTAAGCTTTTCATTCAGCAGCGGCTTATCGGCGGAATCCTGATAATCCAGAAAACCGATCCCCCAGTTGATATCCTCCGCCAGATTTACCGGATTGAAAAACATTGCCGGCAATACCAGCAGTTCCCGCGTTTTTAAATCCACATTCAGGGTGACGCCTTCCATTGGAGTGAAACTTATCCTGCTGATTTTCATTAGTTTTTCCCGCGGAACGCCGCTCCAGTTTAAAAAATAGACCGGAGTATTTGATTCAAAAAACTTTTCAATAATTTCTCTTCTCAGCATTTGAAGATGAATTCTTAAGGCCTTATCGGCTGGACCTTTAAGCATATATTCTTCAAAAGGAGTTTTAAGCATCTTTTCAACGGCGGCACAGTTCACCTGGATTTTTTTCCCTGCCGGAATGACTGCGACTGGCTTTCCGCAGGCAGAATTTATTCCAAGCAATAGTACAGATACAATAATTGCCGCAATGTTTTTCAAATTCATTCCTGCCGTGTTTTTGATTTTACTGTGCGTTCAAATGCATCCAGGGCTGCGGGGAAGGGGGAGAGCACTCTGTTGATTACTCCCTGAACGTA
>CAIJKT010000115.1 GCA_903821255.1 uncultured Lentisphaeria bacterium
ATCTTTTACTAATATTTAAATTATCCAAGTCGTCTTTTACAATGCGACAATTTTCCGAAATTTCAAATCCTTTTCCAAAGATTGTCGCGAAAAATACGATTACATCAACATTCCGCCGTCAATATTGATGACTTGGCCCGTAACATAGTCCGAATCCGGCGAACACAGGAAATAGACCACATTGGCAACATCTTCCGCCGTTCCGGCGCGTTCCATCGGAATGACCTTCATGAAGGCTTCAATGGCGGCCGGCGGCAGTTTTTCCGTCATATCGGTCTTGATGAAGCCCGGCGCGACGGCATTGGCCATGATATTGCGCTTGGCAAATTCCTTGGCCACCGTCTTGGTCAGGCCGATGACCCCCGCTTTGGACGCGGAATAGTTGGCCTGGCCGGCATTGCCCATGCGGCCGACCACGGAGGCGATATTGACGATCTTGCCGAAACGCGCTTTCATCATCGGGCGGATCGACGCCTTGATGAAGTTGAATGTGCCTTTCAGATTGACCGCGATCACGGAATCCCATTCGTTTTCGCTCATTCTCAGCATAAGGTTGTCGCGGGTGATCCCGGCGTTGTTGACCAGAATGTCGATTTTGCCGAATTTCTCCATCACCGCGTTGACGGTGGCTTCAGCGTCTTCCACTTTGGCGACGTTGGCGGCAAACGCCGCGGCATTGACGCCCTGTGACTTGAATTCTTCAGCGGTTTTTTCCGCAACGTCCAGCATGATGTCAACGATTGCCAGGGCCGCGCCTTCGTCGGCCAGCCGCTGACAGATGGCCCTGCCGATTCCGCGGGCGCCGCCGGTAACCAGCGCTACACGTCCTTTTAAACTTCCTTCACTGCACATAATAAACCTCTTTGTTGTTGGATTGCTTAATTATAATGAAAATGCATTCAGATTTTGATTACTGTTAATATTGAACGCCGCAATGTTGCTGTCGGTCCTTTTCAACAGTCCGGTCAGAACGGCGCCGGGCCCGAATTCGATCATCGTGTCGCCGCCGGCGGCAATCATCCGCCTGACGCAGCCTTCCCAGCGGACGCTCCCGGCAACCTGGGACACCAGATTGCTTCTGATTTCGGCAACCGCGGTAACGGACTGAGCCGTGAAATTCTGGAATACCGGAACCGCCGGAATGTTCATCGGCGTATTGTCCAGCACCGGCTTCAACTGTTCGCCGGCTCTGGCCATCAGCCTGGAATGAAACGCTCCCGCGACTTTCAGCGGAAATATCTTCCTCACCCCTTTTTCTTTAAGCATATTGACTGCGGCTTCCACTTTTTCCTTCTGCCCGCTGATGACGATTTGGCCGGGGCTGTTAAAATTGGCCACGTCAATATCGCAGGCCTTGCAGACTTCGCTGATAACGCTTTCTTCGCCGCCGAGCACACTGGCCATTCCGCCGTCGGTTTCGCGGCAGGCGGCGTCCATCAGTTCGGCGCGGCGGGAAATCAGCTTCAGGCCGTCTTCAAAAGAAAAAACCCCCGCGGCAAACATCGCGGCATACTCTCCCAGACTTAATCCGGCACAGCCGGCCGGCGTCACCTGCGGAAACTTCTGTTTAAATGCGGCAAGCGCGGCGCAGCTCATCGTATAAATGGCCGGCTGGCAAAAGCGGCTTTCTGTCAATTTTTCTTCCGGTCCGTTGAAACAGACATCGCTGACTGACCAGCTTAGAGTTTTGTCCGCTATGGCAAAAATATCCGCCGCCGCGGAATTGGCGTCGCACAGGTCTTTACCCATGCCGACGGCTTGAGCTCCTTGACCGGAAAAGGCAAAAAATGCTTTCATGAACTTCCTTTTGC
>CAIJKT010000116.1 GCA_903821255.1 uncultured Lentisphaeria bacterium
AGGACGACTATTACACGTTTGAACTGCAAGCCTCGACGGCGGTGACGCTTGATCTGACCAGCATGAACTCCAACGTCAACTTGTATCTGTACGACAGCAAAAACAAGCAGCAGGCGGCATCCGCGAAGAGCGGCAACACCGATGAGAGCATCACCAAAACGCTGGCGATTGGCAAGTATTACGTCAAGGCGACGCTGGCCGGCAAGGAGAATACGGACTACATTCTGAATTTCAATATCGATCCGTCGGCATTCAAGGCTGGCAGCCTGAAACTGTCCAGCGCGGCCAGTCCGTTGGTAGGCGGCGCGGATACGGCGCTGACCGGTGATCCGCTGAAGAAAAGCAATGGGCTGCTGGCCAGTTAATTCTAAGCAGGCGCAGACAGGAAACGAAGGATTCTACCGTTCCGCCGGTGGATCACGTCTCCGTCCGACGGAGAGCGAAGTTTTTTGTGCAGGATAAACCAGACAGTTATCGGTTCTATTGCATTGCGGGGCTGAATTCACGATGCAGCAGATGATGGACGGAGGCGGTTTATTCGGCGTGTTTTAGGAGGGCGGTGAAGGCGATCTGGAGAATTTGGAGGGTCCATTCGGCATCGGCGGCGGCGCGATGGGCCTGCATGGCTTCAAAACTCTCATCCAGTTGAAACGTGCGGCGCAGATTCTGCAGGCTGTAACTGGGCAGGCCGCGATAGGCTTCCTTCATCAGCCGGATGGAATCGAGCGTTTTGCCTTTCCAGAGTTCCAAGCCGCTGCGGGCTAAACTTTCCTGCAGAAACCCCAGGTCGAAACGGGCGTTGTGCGCCACCAGGATGCTGCCTCTGGCCATGTTCAGGAATTTGTACCCGACTTCGTGAAACTTCGGCGCATCCGCGACCATTTCATCGGTAATCAGATGAACACACGAGACCTGCGGCGGAATCGGGCAGCCGGGGTTGACCAGCGACTGAAAACGCGTGATTTCCCCGTTCAAATCAATCCGCACCGCCGCAACTTCGACAATGCGGTCGCGCGCCGGACTCATGCCGGTCGTTTCAACGTCGAACACCGTAAAGGGTCCGAATTCATGCCATTTTTTTGACGACATCGCTCTCTTTCCGCATAGTTGTAAAATCAACGATCTTTATTGTATCCGCCGGCGGGAAAATATCAACTGCTGAAAATATAAATCCGGAATACCGCATAAGTATTCCGGATTTATGACGAACTTATAATCCGCGATTATTCGGCGTAGCCGTTCGGATGCTTCTGCATCCACTTCCACACGGATTCGATAATGGCATTGGCGTTTTCAAACTGGGGTTTCCAGCCGAGAACTTCTTTGGCGCGGTCGGAACAGGCAATCAGCGTGGCCGGGTCGCCGGCGCGGCGCGGCGCGATTTCCGCCGGAATCGGATGTCCGGTGACTTCCCTGGCGGCCTGAATGATTTCGTTAACGGTAAGGCCGTTGCCGGTGCCGAGGTTGTAGTGGCCGCTTTCGGGAGCGGTAAGCGCCAGCATGTGCGCCTGGGCCAGGTCAAGAATATGGATGTAATCGCGGACGCAGGTGCCGTCTTTGGTTTCATAGTCATTGCCGTAAACCATGATCTTGTCGCGTTTGCCCTGAGCGACCTGGAGCACCAGCGGAATCAGATGGGTTTCCGGTTTGTGGTCTTCGCCGAAATTGGCGGTGGCGCCGGCGGCGTTAAAGTAACGCAGCGCCGCATATTTGATGCCGTGAATTTCGTTGTACCAGCGGAGGACTTTTTCAAAACAGAGTTTGGATTCGCCGTAAGGATTGATCGGAACCTGGGCGGCGGTCTCGCGAATCGGGTTCTCATCAGGCTGTCCGAATGTTGCGGCAGTGCTGGAGAAAACAATCATTTTGACTCCGCCTTCAACTGCGGCGTCGGCCAGGTTGATGCCGCTTGCTAGGTTGTTGCGGAAATATTTGCCGGGATCTTTCATTGATTCGCCGACCAGCGAGAACGCGGCGAAATGCATGATGGCGTCGAATTTTTCCTGACGGCACAGCTTAATGATCAAGTCGCGGTTGGCCAGATCGCCTTTGACGAAATCGGCGCGGGTATCGACCGCTTCTTCATGTCCGGTTACGAGCGAATCGAACACCACGACCTCGTGTTCGTGATCAAGTAAATATTCGGTACAGGCACTGCCGATATAACCGGCGCCGCCGCAGACAAGTACTTTCATCTATAATTTCCCTTTGCTAGATAATTCATTTTCATACAAAATTTTTGATATAACCTTAAAGATATTGTTCTGAGCGGACAAATCAACTGTCATAAGGTTAAAAGTATGTAAAAAAAGACAAATAAAAAATTAAAATTTTTTTTGAGAAAGTTTCCGGATTTCTTCATTTGAATACACTCTGCGGCTTTACTTGTGACGGAAATAAGTTATTTTATATGGGAAATATCCAAAAAAAATATTTTACGGAGAATGAACCAAATGAAATATCTGCTGAAATTGACTGGAATGTGTCTGGCTGTAGTCACCGGGACCCAGCTCTGCAATGCCGGAGCCTTTGAAGACGTTAAAAGCTCTCCTTTTGACGCCGGGATTTACCAGCCGGTCCAATTATTCAATGAATACACCAATATTTACGGGATGCGCCTTTCCCTGTTCATGACTGAAAACAAGGATGTTTACGGTTTTGACACGGGGCTTGTCACTTTATCCAGAAATTCCTGCGGGATGCAGGCGTCAGCGGTAAATATCGCCGATAAAGACAGCGCCGGTCTGGCTTTCGGGATATTCAACTCCGCGGGCAACCGCCTGTTCGGCTGTCAGGCTGGTTTGTATAACCAGTCCGGAATGAATTATTTTGATAAGACCATCCGCAAGGACTGCACTTCCAAAGGCGTCCAGATCGGCTGGATGAACCATGTGCAGGCGATTTTCAAAGGCTGCCAGATCGGGATCGGCAACATCAGCGATTCATATTTCAGCGGAGTGCAGATCGGTTTCGGCAATTATGTTCAGAACGACGACAACTCGTTTGAAGACTACGACACCGTGGCCACCACTGAAGCCGAAATAAAAGCAATTGAAAAAGCCGACGCCAAAAAGGCTGACGTCAATCCGCCGGACAAGAAAGCCGGCGACAAGAAGGCCGAGGTAAAAACTCCTGAAGAGAAAAAGATTGAATACATCAAAACCCCGTTCACCTTCCAGTTGGGATTTCTTAATTTCAACCCCAAAGGCTTCCTGCCGGTATTCCCGATTTTCAATTTTAGCTGGTAATCCGGTTGCATAATATCCACTGAACAGCGCGGATTGATTTCCGCGCTGTTTTTTTTCTTTGTAAATCCGGATTTACGGAATATGGTAAACTGATATGATTGATGATAATTAACAGGAGTATATGCGCCATGTCTGAACAGGAAACCTGGCTGATGGTCGAAAAGACGCTTGAGACCCAGAAATTCAGCGTGCTGGCGACACTGATGGGCGAATATCCGTACACCGGTGCCGTGGCATTTGCGGCGCCGCCGGATGCTAAATATATTGTTTTCGCCACGCCCAGGCACACCCGCAAATACGTCAATTTAAAAAGCCATCCGAAAGCCTCTGTATTTGTCAGCAATGCCGTCAACCAGGCGGATGATATTCTCGGGGCAATCGGGATTACCGCAGTCGGCGATATCGAAGAACTGCATCATACGCCGGGCAATCAGCACTATTATGACCTGCTTTGCAACAAGCACCCTTACTTGAAAGAGTTTATAGATTCTGACTCCACCGCAATATTCAGGCTGAATGTGCTGAAGTATTACGTCGTCCGGGATTTCCAGCGGGTTTTCGAGTTCCACATGCAGGATAAAGATACAAATCTTTAATCCGGCGCACCGGCAGGGGGTGACTTTACACCGGAGCTTTCGTGTTATCAACTATTTCGGCGACAACCGCCTGATTGGTCACCCCGGAGTATTTAGTTTTATTGTCGATGATAATGCGGTGCGGCAGCACGACTTTAGCCAGCCGTTTGACGTCATCCGGCAGCACAAAATCACGGCCTTCAAGAAAGGCGTTCGCCTGGCAGCAGCGGGAAAGAATCAATAATGCGCGCGGACTGGCGCCAAGCATTATGCGGCTGTCCGAACGGGTGGCGCGGATCAGCCGGAGCATATATTCGGCAACGGATTTTTCCAGCCCGACTTTTTTCACCAGCTCGTGGATCTGGAGGATCTCCTGACAATTCAGGACAGGGACAATATCGGCCGCCGGATCATGTTCTGTCCGGTCGAAAAGAATTGCCAGTTCGTCATTTTCATCCGGATATCCCAGCGACAACTGCATCGCGAACCGGTCCAACTGGGCCTCCGGCAGCGGATATGTCCCCTGATATTCAATCGGGTTTTCGGTGGCGATCACCATGAACGGCAGCGGCAGCGCGTGAGCCTGTCCGTCAATTGAAACCTGATGCTCGCTCATGGCCTCCAGCAGGGCGGATTGTGTCCGCGGCGATGCCCGGTTGATTTCGTCCGCCAGCAGGATATTGGTGAACACCGGCCCGCGCCGGAAGTAAAAGTTAGCGTCGCGCGGGTTGTAAATCGAACTGCCCAGAATATCCGCCGGCAGCAGATCGGGGGTGAACTGAACCCGGTTGAATATGCCGTCGATGGAGGCGGCCAGCGCTTTCGCCAGCGTGGTTTTGCCGACCCCCGGAACGTCCTCCATTAAAACATTGCCGCCGGCCGCCAGCGCCGCAATCAGCAGATCAACAATATCGCTTTTCCCTCTGATCACTTTCGTGAGATTTCTTTTCAAATCGTTAATTTTTTGTCTGAGCAGCTCTGTTTCCATCTTTATTCCCTGTCTTTTGCCGGCGTACACAAAACTCATACCGTAATATAACCAGAACGGCAAAAACCGCGAATGCCGCAGAAAAAAACTTTGATAAATTTTATTCCCGACCACTGAATTTTGCAGAAACAAAAATAAATCTTCACCGTTTTTTAAAGGTTTAAATTTGACAAAAGATTTAAATGCGCTATTTATAAATTCAGTGATGATTCAGTAAAATTTAGAAACAACATAAGGAGGATGCAAGGATGAAACAATTCACCAGTCTGCTAAAAGTCGGTTCCGCCGCGATTGCGATACTTGCGGGAAATGCATTATCTGCCGGGGATGCCGCCGCATTGAATCCGAAAACCAGCGGCGAATGGCTGTGCAACTGG
>CAIJKT010000117.1 GCA_903821255.1 uncultured Lentisphaeria bacterium
GCCTTTTTCCGGTCTGGCACGAAAAACAGCGCCAATATCCGCCATAATCTGCAGAAATACCGGACTCAGGCAATCAGACGCAGATTCAGCGTTATTACCGCGCTCAAGCGCAAATATATACTGCTGAAGGTCATTAGTACCGATACTGACGAAATCCACATATTCAATAAATTTATTCAGTCCGATAAATACGGCAGGCACTTCGACCATGATTCCGACAAGATAATCTGTCGCGTATTCGATTTGCTCCCGTTTAAGGCTTTCCTCGGCCTCTTTCAGCATGGCGCGGACAAAATGGACTTCCTCCAGTTTTGAAATCATCGGGAAAAGAATCTTAATCCGTCCCAGTTTGCCGGCGCGCAGCACGGCTCTCAGATGAGTGCGCAGAACATCCGGATGCGCCATCAAAAGACGAATCCCCCGCGTCCCAAGCGCCGGATTTTCCTCATGCGGAATATTGAGATAGTTAAGCGGCTTGTCGCCGCCGACATCAAGCACCCGCAGCGTCACATCGCCATTGCTTTCGCTGACAACCTTGGAAAAAACATCGTATTGAATATCTTCCCCTGGCAAATAATCCCTGATCATAAACAGGAATTCAGTGCGGTAAAGACCGATTCCTTCGGCTCCGTACTTTTTCAGCAGCGAGGTTTCGCAAATCAGGGAAATATTAGCGCGGAGCGCAATTCCAGTTCCGTCAGCAGTGATTGCCGGCCCTTCAACGATTTTAGTTTCAGCCGCCTCCGATGCCCTCAGCAGATCATCAAATTGCGCTTTTATATTTTCCGGCGGGTTGATATATACCTTTTCAGCATGGCAATCCAAAATTATCTCATCATAGTTATTGACTTTGCTCATAATATCGGCGACACCAAGCAATGCCGGAATCTCAAATGCTTTGGCCAGTATCGCCACATGGCTGGTAACACCGCCTTTTTCACAGACAATACCGGACAGATTGTCAATCGGCAGGCGCAAAAGATCAGAAGGCATCAATTCATGCGCGGCAAGTATCCATTGTTTGGATTTGGTCTCAATCAGGCCGGAGTCTTCCAATTGATTACGCAACATTTTCACCGATTCCAGCAGCCGGAGCATAACATCCTTAAAATCAATCAGCCGTTCCCGGAAAGTCTTGTCCGGAAGCTGTAAAAACTTCTTTTCAAAGCGTTTGAATACAATCGCAATGCTGAATTCCAGGGAATGATTTTCTATCGCGATTTCCCGTTTTATTTCATCAAGGATAGTTTTATCTTCAAGAAACAGCAGATGTGCATTAAAAATAGAGGCGTCCGCCTCGGAAATCATTGAAAGAGCACGCGTTTCCATTTTGATTGTATTCTCTCTGGTACGGGCGAGAGCCGTTTCAAAAAGCTCGAGTTCCTTCTTATGGTCATTATGTGTTTCGTGCTCGGCTTCGTTTAACCAGTCCCTGGTTTTGAATTTGAATGCTTCACCGCGGGCTACACCTGGGTTCACCGCCACTCCTTTGAGCATGATACTGTCTTTAAGACCTTTTTCCATGTGTCCGGAAACAGTATCGGATGCCAGGGAGCGCAGCATGCCGGCATTAAGCATCAGGTTGGCCATCTGCGGGCTCAAGCTCCTGGCCATATCCACTACCGAGGACGAAAAAGGTTCCTGTTTCTGTCTCTGGATGGTCAAAACTCCGACAACCCGGCCGCCGGTAGCCAGCGGGACCCCCATATAGGAATTTAATTTCTCTTCTCCGGTATTTCCGAAGAAAATGTAATCAGGGTGCTTTGCCGGATTCTCAATATTGATAATCTCTTTATTTTTAAAACATGTTCCGGTCAGTCCCTTTCCGGGAGCCATCATAACTCTCCCCACGGCTTCAGGATTGAGTCCGCAAGTCGCGGTAAGCACCAGTTGATTGCTGTCTTTGTCATATTCATATACAGAACATACGTCAACATCAAGGTTGCGGGCGAGTATTTTGACAATCTTCGTCAAAACCTCGCCGCTGTCCTCGAC
>CAIJKT010000118.1 GCA_903821255.1 uncultured Lentisphaeria bacterium
CCCTTGGACAGCAGATATTCGGCAGCCATCAGGCCTTCGCCGAATACATTGATTGAAACCACATTATACGGCATATCCTGCCACTGCTTGAAGCCGCGATCAAAAATATAAACATTATTATGGAATTCAAAAAATATTTCCATGTTGTCGCTTAAAATGTCATTTTCACCATTGTCAATGATAATCAGGCCGTTGCAGCCATCCAGAAGCAGCGTTCCAAGTAATTCTTTATATTCTTCCAATGTTTTAAAGCCGGAAACGTCGCTGTAAGCAATCTCGATATCCGCTTCCCGCAACTTTTCCTCCAGCGCATTAATAATCCGGTTGTTCCAATGAATATGGGATGCCGAGGAATAGCACTGATTAAGCACGCAGATACGGCGGGTGGCGACGCTCTTCAACTTGCCCAGCGAGTAAGCCCGCGGCACATGGCTGACGAAAGTCCCCTGCCCTTTATTCCGCCGCAGAATCCCTGAACGTTCCAGTTCTTTGATCGCGAAATGCGCATTCATCCGGTTAGTGCTGAACATCTGGCCTAATTCATTTTCGGTGGGAATGCGTTCGTTCTCACCGAATTTGCCATCGGATATATTATCCAGCAAGTATTTATATATTTTTTCCTGAAACACATTCATAACAATGTTATCTTTTTATTTGTTTATATTAACATTCTAACATAGAAAGCAGAAATTGTCAATAGCGAAATGCGAAAAATAAATATTTTTTCCCAATAAATGCCGAATGCAAATTTTCGGGGTAGAAACCTTAAAGACGTTGCAATGCACCTCGTTTTTCCAATAGGCGGGGAGCTTCGTTCTTAACCATTTCAATAAAAACTTCAGAGATTTTCCGGTCAAATGACTTCCAGATAATCGCGATCCGGCAGTTGCGGGAATGGCGCCGCCGGCAGCGTCTGATACCAGAATGCCACCGAGGCGATATCGTCCTGCAAATGTGAACGCAAGCCGCCGAGAGCCTGAATCGTTACTTTTAAATCCTGCTCGAACCTCACCGGATCCATGATATGCCAGCGGTACAGGCTGAAACGCTGCTGTGACTTGTAGAGTCCGTCCGGCTTCAAGACCTGATGCAGTCCCGCATATGCAGTGCTGAACTCTCTGTATCCGCCATTCTGCTGTCCCACGTCGAAATTGTATGATCCGCAGAAATAGTCCTCGGTGCCGGTTCCGCAAATGGTCGGAAATTCCTCGTCGCCGTCCATGTAAAACTTGATTTCGCCTTCGCCCCACCAGCCGTTGTTGTTGACTCCCCATGCCATAAACGTTCCTACATAATGTCCCTGGCCTTTGACACCGTCGAGAATGGTGTACACTTCTTTATAAGGCAGCGGATTGACGCGTCTGAACTGGGCGTGAAAATAAGCGGCATCTTCCGGAACTTCAGTCAGCGTGTAGTTTATCTGGTAGAAAAAAATTATTGCTCTGTCATCGGGCTTGTCTTTTACAGGCTCCTCGATGTTGGTTATGGTCATCCGGCAATGTTGCCTGAACGGCATCTCCCAGTAACAGTTGAA